>CBDUIU010000550.1:0-3839 GCA_965367335.1 uncultured Saprospiraceae bacterium | reverse complement strand
AAGGAAAGTGTTAGGATTTTCGGGGCCTGGCTCCGGGCGGTCTCCAAAGGTGAGGATGGGAGATTCCTGCTCTTCGCCAATAATGAGCCAATGGTTCAGGCCAGCAGGTAGTTCATTGTCCTTTTCGTTAATAGAGAACTTGAATTTGATCAGTCGAGAATACGTTTCGCTAACTGGGCTTCGGTAGTTAGAGTTGATCTGATCAGGAGATATGACAGTGGCAATATTTTTTCCTTGTACAACCTTGTTAGTATATAACGTGAAGGCATCAGATTGATGCAGGATATCTGATGTGTTATTATTATTGGTCTGGCAAGCAAAGCATAAACTCATCATCAGGAAGGGAATAGTTTTTTTCATGTGGGTAAACTTTGTCCAAATGATAGAAATCGTATTTATGTAAAAAGGGATTACTTATTTGTCGGTTCCTGTAAAATCGAACCGTAGTAGGCATTCCTCAAGCAGACTCTAATAAACAATGCGATTACTTGCATTCCTAAAGCTAATAAAACAAGTAAAAATCCTGATTCCGGAATGCGGTTGATCAGCAAGTTGATGGCCATGGCAAAACCAATACTGAGGATCAAAAAGAATAAGCCCAGAAATAAAAAATAGAATAGCTGTTGGCGTACCTGTTTAAACCCCATTTTAAAAGCAGTCCAAATCTTTTCTTGCTCACAAATAATTATCCATTTCGCACGCGTAGAGGTACTGACCAATACGATGCCGATTAGGAGAAAGACGAAGAATAAACCCGAAACCCCATAAAGCATGGGGAGTTCTGTTAAAAAATGTTGAAGACCATATAAAGTGAAAGATAATCCTGCAGCACCAAGTATGATAAAAGTGAGTAGCAAAAAGCCAAGGACAATTATATTAAGTTTTAGAAAAGAAAAGTAATGACGACTGCCACCCTTCCAAAAAGTTTCCCAGTGATCTTGTTGGTCTTTAAATGCTAACAATAAACCTCCCATGATGAAGGGGCCAATCAGCAGGTAAAGGCCAATGACGACCCAGGAAAAAGCTTTGATCATGGACCAGCCGGTGCTTTCAAATAATAAAAGATCTTGAAAAACATCATGGTCATAGCCGTCAATGATTTTCATTAATTGGGTAGTGTGACCGATCGCATCCTGGATGTAATTGTAAGCCAGCACGCCAATCATCGTAGCCAGAAGAAGCTGAATCAATAGAATATAAATCGCTATCCTTCGAAAACGAATACCTTGCTGTATGCCTATCCATATGTTATCCCGCAGCTTCATATCAGAATGCCTATCGTTTGGATGATGTTATTGACCCAGTACATGACTTTGCTGGCGATTTTAAGCGCGGGTGTTTTTTTTGGGTTGGTTGTAAGACTATTGTTGTTGAGGTTGAGGTCAAGGTAGAGTTTAGCTTGGGGGTCAATCTCAACAGTGGTTAGTCTGGCAGGCCGATGGAAGGTAAAGGTCTGCGAGCGGGCTATGCCGTCCCATGTTTCATTGATCACCTCGCCGTCGGCAAAAGTAAATTTAACTTCAACCGGGAGGATCACTCCTCCTTTTCGGTGAAGCAAAGCTTTAGAGTGAAATAATTCTTCTTCTTCTCCTTCCTCGTATGCTTTGCCATTGAGGTGGTCATAAATCCCTCTCCCCTTTATTTTGTTATAAAAACTGATCTCTGCGACGGAATAATCCAGAACATCCGTTCCATAGACTAGTTGATCAAAAAAGGCCTCGGGGTCACCAAGCGCATCAGGCTTAGCGGACATTGCCAAAAAGCGAGTTACATGCCCTGTAAAGTCTTCCCCTCGGGGATGCTTAAATTTGAATGCATTGAAATAGCTTTTCATCATTTGCTCGAAAAGGGCTTTACCCATCATCCCTTCCATTGTCCTTAACATAGTCGCCGTCTTACTATAGGTAATTCCCTTGAACCCTTCGTCAATCTCCCAGCCGGAGCGAGCAATATGGCCACAGGACGGGTTGGGCAGGGAAACATATTCGTGTCGGGAAAAAGCCGAATTATTTACTTTGTATCCTAAGATCCGAAACATCGAACCATCAGTTCCATATAAGGATTCCATGATCTTGTCTTCATAGAAAGTGACGAAGCCTTCATCCAGCCAGGGCTCTTCTTTCTCATTAGAAGCGACCATACCCATAAAGTACTGATGGGCAAATTCATGGGCGATCAATGATTCTACGGTATGGGTGCCCGGAGGAATCAAAGCAAAAGAACCGCCAGTGATATAAGTCGGATATTCCATGAAACCGGCTTTTAAGCCCAGCAGTGGCGGATCCATGATCGTCAGACTGGTATATGGATAAGGCCCGACATGCTCGGACATATATTGCAATCCATGTTTCGCAGTTAACAATATTCTTGTAGCTAAGTGCTTGTGCTCAGGCGGGATCAACAGGCGAATCTGCACCTGTTCCCACTGGTCTTCTACTACTTTGAAATGCGGATAGGCACACCAGGCAAAATCAATAATATCTTCACCGTGGTAGCTCACTGTTTTAGTGCCATCATGGTGTTCTTCATAGCCAACCTCGCACCCCGAGGCGCCGGTTACCAGCTCCTTTGGCAGCGTGATGCTAACATCATATACCCCAAAATCTGCATAGAATTCTGTTCTCCGATGGAATTGATGACAGTTCCAGCCCCAATTTCCCGCCCGGTCTTTTTCCCAAACACCGAGCTGTGGAAACCAATGTACCATATTGTAGAAGTTCTCACGTTCATAACCGGAACGGGCAAAGATCTTTGGGATTTTTTCTGCCCAGATCATATCTAAGCGAATGGTATCGCCGGGAAGCAATGGATTATCCAAGGCGATCTGTAGCACGGTCTGGTCCATCAAGTTATCATCATCCGGCTGGATGTAACTGGCGTTATTGATCAACTCTTTACCATTGCTTTTAGCTGAGCTGACTTCAATCCAGCCCCAGTCTGCTTCTCCCCGCTGAGAGAGCGGTGTGCCAAATAAATTCCCTTCGGCAGACTTCATGAAGGTGCTCTCCGTATTTTTAAATGCATTTTGATACATATAAAAATGTAGGGCAGCGATGGTGTCAGGAGAGGTATTGGTAAAAGTGAGGGTTTGTGTGGCAGCAAGGGTTTTATCAATGGTATTTAGCGTAGCTTTTATTTGGTAATGCGAAGTTCGGGGGCTGTGTTTTTGTGGTAAAAAGGGGTCGCAATTCGCAAGGAGAGCGGTTGTTGAAATATAGAATAAGAAAGTAAGAATAATTAAACGCATGGCATCTCCAAGTCTGATAATAAAATTGAGTGGGCTAATATCGAGAATAAATGTGAGATACCGCGACATTTGACATTCAGAAATAGGTCATATTTTAATTGGGCTGCTCAAAGGACCCCCACTGGACAACCCTATGTTTTTTATGATGTCCGTTTTATGAGGCTGGTAAACTAATTCCTCCGGGACAACTAAGGCTGCTACCCCCTGCTCCTTTAATAACTGTTTCTGCTGCAATACGAAGGGCGTTACATCCTCTATTTGTTGGATCATCTGTGTACAAAATCGCTTTAAAATTTTTCCCTTCAATCCTAGCTGAATGGCCTTTCGTTCCTGTTTTTGTCCGAATGGATCATGATCCGGGTCCCATTGTAAGCGAACCGGTTTTTTTGAAAGTTCTTCTTTCCAGGCGGCCTGACTTGCGTAAATCTCTGATTGATAAGCGCTGTGAACTGCTAGCGAAAGAATTTCATCAAAGTCGCTTTGCCTGATCCAGATAGCCAGGACACGTTCCTGGTCTGCTTTGCATGCCCAACCACAACGGTACATCATCCAAAGGAAATTGGGCTTAATCCAGGACATTCGAGCGAGCTTA
>CBDUIU010000549.1:0-3843 GCA_965367335.1 uncultured Saprospiraceae bacterium | reverse complement strand
AGGTATAGACTACTATAGTTATAATCGCTACCCTACTTTTTCCTTCAGTAGAGGCGGCATAAAAAAGATAGCCTTAAAAGTAAAAACTGTCTTAGGGCTAACTCTTTATGACGAAATTGAGATTAACATCTTGCCTGCTTTACTAGGCTATATTACCGCCACATACGATAGTTGTAAATCTTCCGCAACATTGGCCTTTCAGCCTAGCATGGCTGATTCTAACTTGCTTAACTATGCTTGGTCAACCGGTGCAAATACACAACAAACTACTCCGATACTGTCAGGTGTTTATACCGTAACAGTGAGCGAACCGAATGGCTATTGCCCCTCAAGATCGTACCTGCGAAGAGTTACCTTTTCTGATACCATTCCTTTACGTGGCCCTGGTCAGATTTGCGAAAATGGTCGGTTTGATATTAGGGCCCGAAGAAATGACATCCCTCCAGGATATACTTTGCAGTGGCATACGAATGTTCAGCCATCCATTCAAAATCTCGCACCTACTAATCAACAAGATTTTAGATTTATTGCAAATGCACCTTCAGGTATAAGCACCATTATTATTACTGCCACGCTAGTTGACGATAGCGGAATTTGCTCCGAGTTAACTTCCAATCATATTGTTAAGGTTAATGTGGCACCTACCTTGAATTTGGTTTCAGATGTGATCTCTTGCAACCCCCTAGAGGTTCAACTCAAGGAAGCCTCAGGATTGAATATTAGTTGGCGTGACTTAGATAACAATATTTTGGGGAATGGTCAGGTTATCGTTAAAAAGCCAGGAGTCTACCTGGCCAAATACACAGACAACAATTGTCAAACAACAAAAGAAATACGGATTGACCAGCCCATTGATTTTTCACCACTCATCTTTGGTCAGTATGATTTATGTGTTGACCAGCTAGATGGTAACCAATGCGTCCCGGGAATCCCTGGGGAGTTTGCTGAGTGGTCCTGGGTCAACCCGCAAGACCCAGCAATCCCTTATTTATCCGGAACTTATTCTACGATTGAACCGCTGTGTGTTGATGATCAAATGAAAGGCCCTATAGCTTTAAAAGTTGTGACTCATCATGGTTGCCTCGGAATGTCATCCCCCTTCCATATAGACTTTACTTCCTGTAATTCCCCTTGCAAAGTACTTCCCCGCGACATAAAAAAAATATCCTGCGCAGGAGTAAGCCCTATTAACGGACATGACTTATACTATATTCATTGGAGTACGGAAGCTGCTAGTATGCCTGGTTTTGGAGTGCCTTGCGCTGATCTTTCTTCTATTGATATTGATGTAGAAGGTGGTTCTTTCATTAGTTTGAATACTGGGCCTGAATCGAAGGAATCAGGGACTTGGTATCATTTCGAAGGAATCATTGACCTGGAACCTGGAACAGCTATAGAAGACCTCACTTTAACAATTCCCTATTGTGACCGGATAACCGGATTTAGTTGTGGGCAGGATAAGCTAAGGTTGATAGATGCTATGGATTCACACGTTATTCATTGTCCTGATAAAACTTGCGAAATGTCTTCACAATTGCAGGCGACAATTGCACATCCTGAATTAGAACCTAATCTCATACAGGAGTTGAAAATTAGTTTTAAAGTAAACCACCTCATTATTGGCAATGAGTATACCCTAAGGGTTTTTAGCTCTACTGGGCAGATTATCGGAAACTTGGGGAACGCCATGGAGTTTCCCAGGATAACGGCTAAAGCTAATTCTTTTGAAGATAGCCTAAGCATTTTCTGGAAACCCTCCGGAGAGACAAAAATAGCCTGCTTGAATTTTGTGCTTAGCAATGAGTCTCCACCCTGGGGGCCCTTCTGTAGCCAGGTTTTTTGCTTCGAACTGGGCCAGCATGCAACGACTAGAGCAAGCCCTAACAACTCGACGGCTAGTTCAGCCATTAATCAATCTTTATCTCCGAGTAAACACAAGCTGGTGCTTTTTCCAAACCCGGCTAACGATCAACTTATCATAAGTTATGATTTGGAGTCCAGTGATAAGAATTACAGTTTGCTCATGTGTGATTTGCTAGGTCGAAAAATCCAAGTAATAGATTTGTCAACAAACAATGGCTCGGTAAGACTCGCAACAGCTGATTTTAATCCCGGTGTATATCACTGTATGCTCATGAGCAATCAACAAATTATTAAAGTTGTCAAAATTATAATTCAACATTAGAAACGGTCTTTTTATTTTTTGTGAATACCTTGGCAACCGCCCGGATGTCAAGGTGTTCTTTTGTTTCAAGCACTGGCGATAATTAACTAATTGAATTCCTTTTAAAACCTACCTCTAAAATCCTTAACTTACCTCCATTTGGATCGTATAAACATTCTATGACCTGGCTACGCCTCCTTTCTACTGTCCTATTATTCCTTTGTCCCCATTTGATTCGGGCGCAGGCGGATAGCATTACCGTAGAACGCATTCGCATCAAAGGAAATACTAAAACTAAAGAGTTAATCATTTTACGCGAACTGGATTTTTCGGTAGGTGAAAAAATAGCCTTGGAAAATCTTTCAACCACACTAGAACAAAACCAGTCGCAGGTTCTCAATACTGGTCTTTTTACCAAAGTAAGTTTGAATGTTAAAAATTGGAATCCACAGACCAATCGCCTGGAGGTTCTGGTAGAGGTTCGTGAGGCCTGGTATTTTTATCCGATCCCAATATTTGAATTAGCAGATCGCAATTTTAATGTCTGGTGGGTAGAACAAGATCATCGACTCAATCGCGTCAATCTCGGTTTGCGCTTTTATCACACTAATATCACCGGGCGAAGAGACCTCCTAAAGTTAGTTGCTCAATTTGGCTATACGCAAAAATATGAGCTTGAATACCAATTACCTGGACTCAACTCAAAACAGACGTTTGGGTTTCGCACGAATCTTTTTTATTCCCGCAACCGAGAAGTTGCCTACCGAACTGAAGGTAATAAGCTGCTATTTGAACGATTTGACGAGGATTATCCTGTAGAGCGGGTTCGTTTTAGTGGCGCCCTGACCTGGCGCCCGGGCCTTTTCTTTTATCATGAACTTGGCAGTGCTTATCATCAAAACCAAGTGAACAAAACGGTAATTGACGAATTAAACGAAGACTTTTTTCTCGATCAAAAAACGAAACAACAGTACTTCCGACTTCACTATGCTTTTACCTTCGACCAAAGAGACATTAAACCTGATCCATTAAATGGTCAATTACTCCGGCTGAGTTTACAAAAGTCTGGCTTAGGTATTTTTAATGACTTAGACGCTTTTTCTCTTTCCGGCAATTATGCACGCTACATTCCTTTGGGAGAAAAATGGAGTTGGGAATCCATTCTCAAAGGCGAGGTTGCCTTACAAAGGAATCAACAACCGTATTATAATTATCGAGCACTCGGTTTCGAGCCTGACTTTCTCAGGGGCTATGAATATTATGTGATTGATGGATTGGATTATGGGTATTGGAAAAATAGCATTCGATTTCAATTATTGAAAAAAGAAATCAATTGGGGAGAATATATGCCCATACCACAATTTAAGGTAATGCCCTTCCGGATTTATCTATCTTTGAACCAGGACCTGGGTATTGTAAACACACCTTTTTATGCCCAAGGCAATCCACTTGCAAACCGCTGGCTTTGGAGTGGCGGCCTGGGGCTAGATATGATCACCTATTATGACAAAGTGATACAAATTCAGTATACAATCAACCATCTCCGGGAAAAAGGTTTATTTTTACATTTTAAGTTAATTCTTTAATGCAAGTATTTGTCTACAGTCGAGTTGTAAAGGAGAAAGATATTCCATTTATCCAGCAGTTATTTGAGGTACTGCATGATAAAGGCATTAACG
>CBDUIU010000548.1:0-3850 GCA_965367335.1 uncultured Saprospiraceae bacterium | reverse complement strand
CGGCGAACAAATTTAACGTAGTAGAGGATAAAATTTGGTCATTGTAGCCGATTGAGATGGGCCAGAACAAGTCTATTGATCAGGTAGCTTATTTTTGATTTTCCTTAAGCGTATTAATGCGCTTGTTTACCTGTTTTTTCTTGTCTTTTTTCTCCATTAATTTTTGTTCTGCATCGCCTAGTTTATTTCGCGTTTCCACTAAATCATTACCCAGGTTTTGATTTTCCTTTCTTAAATTTTTAATCTCTTCCCTCAACTCATCTATTTCGTTTATATTATCTTCAATATTATCCTTGAGCTCATCTCTGCTGTCTACCAAATCTTCATAATCATCTTGTGCATCCTCAACTTTTTCCTGGTAAAATTCCGGGAGGTAATAATTTAAAAATTCAACCAGGATGGAACGCATGCCGCCAAAAGCACGGGGTGAGCTTTGCGGGTCTATATAAATATCGTACCCGGGAGCTGCAAAAATATCGATGCGCGTTTTGTCATTCACTTCGACAACTTTTGCAAAGAGATCTAATTGTTTCTCAGAGATTTTCTTAAGTGTCACTTGCTCGGAAGTAAGCACATCTTTGTTCGTTAGAAAACCGATGCCTTTTACATCGACATCATATTTATCATCCATGAAATCTTTCCATTTCTTTTTAACAGCTTTCGTATCAGGATTGATCGTCACGGATAAGCTAGGACGGTTTTTGTCGTTATGTTCAACAGTGGATTCAATGATTCTAATATCCTGAGCAAAAATTGAATAGGTCAACAGTAGGGAAATACAACTTAATAGTAATTTATTCATAAATTTTGTATGGTTATTTAAGATAGAACAGCCTCTGGTAGTTTATGTTCGAAACTAGCAGCAACGTACAAAAGCATCATATGAAGCTAAGTACTGATTTTTAAAGCACAACTGGTAATACAACCTTTACTTTTATCGGTTGATTATTTTTTACTGCAGCCGACCAATCCTCCATATTACTAATAGTTTTTATCAGAATAGCCTTACATTCCATACAGTTGGTTTGTCCTTCGACAGTTATTGGGCCATTGATGGTGCCATATTCATCGATCACAAAGGAGGTCATTAGGGTGTCCTGGTAAGTCTTGGGAAAACCATTGTCCAACATTACCTTAGTAAAGTATTGATCTAGTCGCCGTTGAGAGCAATCGGTCGGATTCACAGCCGTCATACACTCCCGTTCAAAAATGGGAGGAAGGGTAGTCGGTTGTGGCATACGCTTAGTGACAGTAACTGGGCTGGGAGCCTGGTCGTTTTCCCGGAGATGGTCTTTAACTTCTGGGTCATTATAATAAGTATAAGTATAGCGGGAAGGAAAGGCTACGGCCAGGGCGTCTCTTTCCGGCAAGGCTTTTTTCGCCAGCTTATAACTAGTATCCAATACGATGGTATCTTCAATAAATGGCGAGGCGATTACTTGCGTTTCATCTGCACTGTAAGGCTCATAATAGTTATCAGCCAGAACAAAAGCGGTCAGAATCGCAGCAACAAAGAAAAGGAGGATACCGAATGGTTTATTCATGACGGATAGATGATTGTTTGGTTAAAAAATAAGTGCTGTTCGATGCTAAATGCTTGCTGTTTAAAGTTGATTGGGCATGAGAAAATAAGCTAGAAAAAAGGAAATAATCGTTAGGGTTATACCGACCATAAAAATAGTGTAACAAACACGGAGGATCCTAAATTTCCTGCCCAGGCTTAACCCCAGAAAGTATAGATCATTGATAATGTTATTATCCAGCGTGTTTTTATTCTCCATGACCTTTTTCACGGCATCCTGATAATCTTTTAATTTAATGTTGTAATAATTACCAAAGAAGAAAAGATTACTGCGACCAGAAAATAGTCGGGAAAGATCTGTTTCACCATCCGTTTTGATAGGTCGTGTAGCCATAGTGGCGAAGATCATCGTCAGGGCACAAGTAATTAAAAATATGGAAGCCGGTACGAGCAGCATTTGCCGGTCCATCATATAAGTAGCAAAAAGTGGCATCCCCAACGTAAGGATAACAGCACAGATGCTCAACATAATATTTGCTTTTTGATCTGCAATGCTGGTCAGGTCAATATGATTACGCAAAGCAGTTTTAAAGATCATCCGTGCAGCTTTGTTATCACTGATAGAAGTCTTGGCTTCCTTCTTTTGTTCGATCTTTGTTATGTTCTTTTCGATTTTTTTGAAATTCTTTTTTTTCCTTTTACCGTATTCCTTTTTTGCTACATCCGTCAAGTAATTATGCTGCTGGAAAAAGTTATTATTATACTCTAACCATTCCTTATCAGAATACTCTTTTTTCAAAACCAAAAGTTCTTCTTTGCGTAGGTTTCTGATACGTTTATTGTATTTTTTTCTTCCTAAATGCGCCGTATCTGCGTCATGTAATATTTTGGCCAGAGGATGTTCTGGAACTTTGTCTTTGCGAGTTGACATAATTAACTCGCAAAGCTGTTTTATACTTGCTTCTTCGTAGTCTGTTTCTTTTAGATACTCCTCGGCGATAATGCAACTCTCCACTTCATGGTTGTTATAGGTTCGAGTAAAACCAGTATCGTGAAATAATGCGGCGAGTTCGAGTTTTTCCAGGTCTTTGCTGCTCACTTGACTCTTTCTTCCTAACAAACGAACTTCATTTAATACCTGCTGGGTATGTTCCCAATTGTGGTAAGTCATGCCTTCGCTAAGTTGATCAGTTAACAGCTGTTTGACATGTTTTGTGGCTTCGATAACCAAGGTTGATGTAGTAGGATATTGGATTGATTCTACCATGATGTTAAATTTTTAAAAGTGAAATCCGAATTTAAACTGAAAACGCGTTTCTTCTTCAGATGTAAAAATGCCGGCGGTTAAAACAAAATAATTAATAGGTGCAAGCCACACACCACCGCCATAACTGGTGTGCCATTTGTCTGAATTTTCATTGTCCTGCCATACCCGGCCATAATCGAAGCCACCCATCACACCTAGCGAAAAGGGAACTTTGGCGACCTTGGCTTTTAAGAAGGCAAAGCGGATATCGGTATTATGGTAAAAGGAGGAACGACCGGAAAACCGTTGTGCCCGAAAGCCACGCAGGTTCTCGTTTCCACCAATTTGATTGGCTTGAAAGAAATAGAAGTCGCCAAAAGTGTGGGCTCCCCCGATTCTGGTAGCAAGTAGTAAATTTGACTGGTTATCCAAAGGCTGATACCAGGTAAACTCAGATTGAAGACTTAGGTTTTCCTGCTCGGCTCCTGCTAACTGACGTGTAAAGTCAGCAGAGAGGTTATAGTAGATGCCCCGAACGGGAAACCAGGGGTTGTCAACTGTACTATAGGCAAAACCACCTTTTAACCCAACAAAGCGTTGACGATCAAAAACAGAACTGTGTACCGGCGCTCCATCACCACTAAGAAAGCGATCATCATTTTGTTCAATCTTAATACTTTCATAAGTTGGACCTACAAATACCTCTGTTCTTTCGTCGCCCATGATATGGCGGAAGGCAGGTTGAATGAAGAGCCGGGAACTCCGATACCGATAAAAATCAATATCATCTGTAAGCTTGGAAGTCATGTTACCAAGGCCAAAGAAATTACTCACAAACCGGGGCTCCTGTAGGTTAATATCCAGGGTCATATCACTTCTCCCAAAGGTGTGGAAATACTCACCCCGATAATCGAAGCTATAAGAATTAGAACCAAAAGCATGGCTACCACTCAGCATATGATGCTGGTGTTTTTTATATCCAAAAAAATGAGCAGATACATTGGCACTCACTAAAAAACCGTCGTCCGGGTTGACTCCTACTAATGGATAGGCAAAGGTATAATTAAAGGGATGATCTTTGT
>CBDUIU010000547.1:0-3852 GCA_965367335.1 uncultured Saprospiraceae bacterium | reverse complement strand
TACTTGGCACCCGCACCAAACTCCGAGATCAATACCGGTGTATCCAGGTCAATTTTCCAGCTGATCTCCTGACATTTTTCCGGCAAGCCGTCATACCAACCGATGTATTGATTAAAGCTGAGAATATCAACTACTTCCGCAAACGGATCATGGATGGTTCGGATCTTTGGATTGCCCTGATAGGAGCTTTGTTCCAGTGCAGCGCTGATCAGGCGGCTGGGGTCGAGTTGTCTGGTGGTCGCCAGTTTTTTGAGAAAACGATTCCTCGGTTCACTGGTAGGCGTCTCATTAGCCATAGACCAGATGATCACGGAGGCGCGGTTCTTATCGCGGTAGATGAGGGAGCGGAGTTGGTTTTCCGCAAGTTGATAAGTTTCCGGATTGTCCCATTCGATGGTCCAGTAAACCGGATTTTCTTCCCAGACTAACATCCCCATTTGATCCGCCAGCCTGACCATGTGTTCGTTGTGTGGATAATGTGCCAGGCGAACATAGTTGCATCCCAGCTCTTTGGCCCAGTTTAACAATTGTCTTGCATCTGCCAGGGAGTGCGCGCGGCCTGGTCGGAATGGGCTTTCTTCGTGTATGGAGATGCCCTTGAGGAAGGTCTGTTGTCCGTTAAGCAGGATGTGGTGGCCTTTAGTGGCGATGGTGCGAAAGCCGATCTGATCGGTGAGTTGGTCATCCGGGGTTTTAACTGTTACCTGGTAGAGGTGAGGCTGTTCCAAAGACCAATACATGATCTTGTCAACACTAATGGCGAACTTAACTTGCCCTTGGGCATCGGTCAGGATTTCCTGATTGATATTGAGCGCTGGAATAAGGATGTTTACCTTTTTTTGGTTTTTATCCGAACCATTTAATTGGACGTAGCCTTTAATTGTGTTTTTATTGTTGGGGTCTAGTTGTATGAAATAATCCTGGATAAAAGTCGGGCTGGTTTCGATCAACTTTACCGATCTTGTCAATCCGCCATAGTTCCACCAATCCGTATTCAAGGTCGGGACGCCTTCTTTTTTACGCTTATTATCTACTTTGACCACCAGGAAATTATCCTGTGCTTTTAGCAGCTGGGTCACCTCAAAATTAAAAGGCGTAAACCCTCCGATATGCCGACCTAGTTTTTTCCCGTTAAGGTAAACATCTGCCTGATAATTTGCCGCTTCGAAATAGACAAATACCCGATTCGTTGGATGCGTTTTTTGATAGTCAAATGATTTTTTATACCAAACGGTCCCTTCGTAATAAAACAGTTTTTCTTTTTGGGTATTCCAATCACCAGGAACTCTGATCAAATCTGATTGATCAAAATCGTACTCAAGCAGATCTGATTTATGCGTTGGTTTTGTATGGTTGAAATAAGCGTTTTTGTCTGGATTTTCCTGATCTTCAAAGGGCTCGTAGCGGTAATTATAGTAGCCATTTTCATAAGGATCTACAATGTAATTCCAGTTGCCATCCAGGGAGCTTGCCGGCCGTTCGTAGGCATTGATCAGTAAAGGAAGTTGTGCGTTAGTTACCTGAAAAGTCAATACGGAAAAAAGCAGAAATAGTAAGTTGGTGCGCATGTGATCTGTTTTACTTTGTTTTATTGATTTAATCTGGCTGTCAGGTTTTTCAAATCTTCCGGGGAAGTCATAACAATCAAATGACTGCCTTCCTGTATCTTGTAATCAGCGGGAGGGTTATAGTCCCAGGTGTCCGCTTGCTTAATGGCCAGGACCAGGGTTTGATCAAAAGATTGCAAAGGGAGGTCTGCCAATTTTTGCTGATCGTATTGAGCCGGAATGGTGACTTCCTCAATGCGAAGTTTGTCACGTTGGGACGGACCATTTCCGAAGCCATCCGTAAGCCACCGATAAAGGAGGGAGAGATGACACGGTTAACACCAACGGCGGATAGTTTTCTATGGTTTTCCGGATCTTTGCAATGAGCAACCAGCGAGATGTCAGGTCGTACCTGCCGGCTGGTTAAAGAGATAACAATGTTATTGTGGTCATTGCGGGTGGTGACAAAAACACCACGTGCCTCCTTGATGCCCATCCGGATTAAAAAATCTTCGTGGGTGCAGTCACCCAGTAATACTTTTCCGTACTGGAATCGATCTTGCAATTTTTCCACGAGAGCTTCGTCGAGATCACCCAAAACAAATGGCCGGTGAGTCCGCTCCAGTTCCTCAGCCACGTGCATCCCCACACTGCTCCCGCCGCATATCAAATAATGATCTTTTAGTTTTTGAATTGCTTGTTCCATACGCCATTGTTTCATATGTTTGGTGAAATTACTTTCAATGATCAAAGCAGCCAGATTGGAAAAGGCATAGGTCAAAACACCAATCCCCAGGAGCGCGATCAAAATGGTAAATGCCCGCCCCAGGTCATTTCCCTCCAGGTTAACAACCTCGGAAAAACCAATGGTCGTAACGGTAAGAAATGTCATGTACAAACCATCAAACCAGGAGGTACCTTCTACCAAAAATCGATAACCGGTCATACCTAGTAATAGCACAGTCAGGAAAGCAACCATCGCTTTTCTTAACCGGGAATATAATAGCATGATGTCCGAATCCATAGCCGAAAGGTAGTGATTTTATGTAAAAAATTGTTGATTGAGTTCCTGATGCTAAGGTGATTGTTGAGTGGGTCTTAATGTTTAAAAAACCATAAAGGCACTGGAATTATACAAACCTTATTAATCGTACTCCTATTGTTAAACATTCACCGTAACCCGTAGCGCTTTTAAACCCTGCACCCCCTGTAACCGGCGTAAAGGCAACTCTTCAATATTTTTATTGATCAGCCCTTTCTGCACCAAAAAATCCAGGTATTCCAGGTATTCATCACGATCTTTTTCGTGCTGGTATACAATAGCTATTTTGCCGCTAACCGTAAGTCGCTCTTTGCCTCCTTCAATGACCGCTTTATCAATTCGCTTTTTGATAATCTCATACCGAACATTATAGCTTCCCGCTACATCAAAGCGTTTTTCATCCATCCGGAACTGTATGGTTAGCGGAGTGCTATGTACCAGGACCAGCTGAGCGGTTTCCAGTGGGACCGCCATGTTGGATTTTAATTGATGTACCAATTTGGTGACCTCACACATCTTTATCAATTGCCAAAGCCGCAGGTTGTGTAAATGCAGTTTTTTAAATTTACCTTTTTCCAGCAGTGCTTGTCCAACATAGATATTGTAGGCGACACCGTCCGTTTGGTATTTCTCAAAGTAGTGAGGAAAAATATCCTGTGCCTTTTGTTCTTCTTTTTCCAAAAATTCGGAAATCTCTTTATTGAGTAAGGTGACACTTTCATCATACTCTTTTCGTTGATCGTAAACGATCCCTAAAATTGGGTCTAACTGAGCAAAATAATCATGCAACGGTTGTTTGAGCGAGCTGGCTTTTTTTTCTAAAAAATGAAAGACCGGATGTATTTTCTTTTTGATAAAATTCGTGATCTGATATTCATTCGTGGAGGTCACCTGCCGCTTAATGGCCGAAATATGAACATCTGCTTCATGGGCTATTTTTTCGGCGATCGGAAAGGCGGTCGCTTTCTGGGCCAATTTTAAGAACTTTTTGATCTGGTACAGGTTATGGATCAAATCTGCCTGCACAGCCTGGTTTCGTTGGCCGGAAGAGCCAACAATATCTGCCTGTCCGTAAAGCGGGTAGACGTCCCGGAAAATAATGGGCGCTAAACCCTGGTAGGCTTTTTCTTTTTTCTCCTCCTGCGCGATCTGAAAAGCATCATTCCTAAAACGCCATTCTACACTGGGATGTAAGGAAGTGAATCGGGCCCGGATGATCGCTTCGATTTGGTTATTCATTTCCAATTGACACCGATTGACTGC
>CBDUIU010000546.1:0-3852 GCA_965367335.1 uncultured Saprospiraceae bacterium | reverse complement strand
CCTTAACCGGTAACCGAACCCGCTTTGAGTGGTTTATCTCTTACCCGATCAATAATTACAACATTTCAATTAATATTGGTGATTATGTCCATTTCTCGGATATTTATGTCGCCGAAGAAGGAGACAGCCTATCACTAGATTATTACGTACTATCCTTTAATGAAGCTATCGCCAAAGAACATTTTGCTCAAGTCGATTCCGTACTAGGAGCCTATGAATATTACTTTGGTCGTTATCCTTTTTGGGAGGATGGCTTTGCTTTGATTGAAACGCCTTACCTGGGAATGGAGCACCAAAGTGGTATAGCCTATGGGAATAAGTTCATGCGAGGTTATTTGGGTGGCATGATCCCGGAGGACATGGATTGGGATTACATTATTGTCCATGAAACTGGGCATGAGTACTTTGGAAATAGCGTTAGTTGTAATGACTTAGCTGAAATGTGGCTCCACGAATCCTTCACTACTTATATGGAGGCACTCTATGTTGAATACACGGCAGGGTATGAGGATGCCATTCGTTATATGACTTATTTTCGAGAATATCCTTACATTAACAATCGTCAACCTATTATTGACCCTTTAAATGTTAACTGGGATAAATGGAGTGGCACAGATCATTATCATAAGGGATCCTGGATGCTTCATACCTTGCGCCATGTAATCAATGACGATGATTGCTGGTTTGACATTTTACGTACCTTCTATGAACAAAACCAATACGGCCATGTTCATTCGGATGATTTCATCGAGCTGGTTAATACTAAAACACAGAAAGATTTTACTGGCTTTTTTGATCAGTTTTTAAATTATGCCAAGCTTCCGATATTAGAATATGAGATCGAACCGGCTGCAGATTATTTTGTTTTCCGTTATCGCTGGAATGCGGAAGCTCCGGGTTTTGAGATGCCGGTTTTGGCAGGAAAGCCTGGTAATTATGTACGATTACATCCGTCTACTTCGGAATGGAAAGAAACTATTGTTAGCGACATTCATCCTGATGATTTTCATTTAGCTAAAGAATTAATGTTATTTGATGTAAAAATGTTAAAAGGCGGATAACCTTTCCTGATCTCATTTTCTATCTATCAACATTTATTTTCGCATAAATATCCAGACTGATCCACTTTCCGTTTTTCCATTCGCAATCCTTCATCGTCCCTTCATAGCTAAATTCTAGTTTCGACAGCGCTTTCTTACAGTTCGTATTCTCATTTTCCACAAATCCTTCAATTCGATGCAAGTGTAATGTATTAAAGCCATAAGCTAACATCAATGGCATGGCTTCCTGCATAATACCCCGACCCCAGTAAGCTGGTAGGAGCCAAAACCCGACTTCTGCTTTTTTGTGAATCCTATTGATATCATTAAAGCCACCCGCACCATAAAAATTCAGATTATCCGCTGAGCATACAGCCCACCAGATTCCTGTGCCCTCCTCCTCCAAATCTGCGAACCAGTCCATTTGCTTTTGAGTAGCTTCCAGGCTGGAATAAGAAACACCATAATAGGGAATTACCTGGGGATGGGACAAACCCTGATATACGACATTAATGTCATCAGCGGTGAATTGGCGAAGAAGGAGCCGATCAGTTCGGAGGCTGGGAAAAGTCACAATTCTTGGATTGGTAGCTGACCATTAAAAAAGCTTTCCGAAAGAATTCGAAAAGCTTTTTTTTATCAGGATCAGTAGTCTGATTAAGACTTTTTGATAGTTCTTCTTTTTTCTTTAATACGCGCTTTCTTACCTACTAGTTCCCGTAAGTAGTATAACTTGGAACGGCGTACTTTACCGTGTTTCAATACTTTCAATTCTACGATAGCTGGGCTGGAAAAAGGGAAGATCCGTTCTACTCCTATTCCATTGGATATCTTACGAACTGTAAAAGTTTTAGTAGCTCCGCTACCATTAATTTGGATTACATCACCGCGGAAAGACTGAATACGCTCTTTCGCTCCCTCTACGATCTTGTAATCAACTACAACATTATCACCTGGGCGAAACTCAGGATAATCGAGTTTCTTGGCTAGTTGTTCCTGAACATAATTAATTGCGTCCATCTCTTATTAGGTTTTAAACCGTTGATCAATTTTGGAGTGCAAAGATATGATTTATTTTTCTACAAATAAAGGAAATAACAAAGAAATTTATCCACTCTCTGTCCATCTACCACAATAGAGTCGCAAAGCCATGATACTCATGTGGTTGACCACGCGGCCCATCAAATCGTACGTGGTAAATATATATCCCGTTAGGCAAGTCTTTTCCTATGTTTTTATGTCTTCCATTCCAGCCTTCTTCCGGCCTTTTTCCTTCAAAAACGATCCCACCCCACCGGTCAAAGATCTGCAATTGATAATTGCGAATGCCCCGAAAATAACCCGCTGGTTGAAAAAACTCATTGAGTCCATCATTATTGGGCGTAAAGGCATTGGGAAGGAAAAAGCGAATATTAGGAACAACATCTATATATTGGTAAGTGGTGTCCGTACAACCATAAAAATGATGAGCCACTAACCGGATCTCTTGCAAACCTGTATCTGGAAAGGTATACGACGTATGCCTGAGGTAATCAGTTACCGTATTATTGAAGGTCCATTCCCAAAACACAGCCTCCGTTGATTCATCATTTAACTCCACAGACGCATTGAAATTAGTTAAGCCCTCCGGAGGAGAATAGCTAAAGTTGGCAGTTACCGGGGTATCCACATAAATCAGATCCGGGAAGAAAGCAGAAGTAAAACAACCAATGGGCGAAGTAATATCTACTTGAACACCGAAACTTCCGGCCTCATTATAGGTATAAGCTGGGCTAATTCCTTCTGCAGTACCACCATCGCCAAAATCCCATTCTGTAATATAACTATCATTGATTGGCGTCGACAAGTTGTTCAAAGTGATCGATAAGGGAGGGCATCCTTCGCTCGCACTTGGCTCTACGATGATCAAGGGTGGCACCGGATACCAGGTAACAGCGCCCAACTTAGAAAATACACAGCCAATCGTATCTGTTATTGTGAGTCGAACCGGCCATTTATTAGGCGTTTTATATTCGTGAATCGGTGAAAAGTCATTACTGGCCGTTCCATCGCCAAAATCCCATACCCGAGACGTGATCAATGCAATGCTGGTATCACTTATATCTGTGAATGATACCGGCCCGGCAATACAAGTATCGTATTCCGAGGAAAAATCAACATCAATGTGCGGAGAAATATTAATCTCAAAAAAAGCAGTATCACCACAAGGAGAACCTGGATTGATTACCATATGGCCGGGATACCGACCGGGGCCGGGAACAGTAATCGTCAAATTGCGCGCTCCGGAACTAAGTGGAAACCCATTTATCCCGGCACCTTCAATACTCCATTGAAATTCTTCTAGTGGACTGGAGTTGATGCTTCTGTTATTAAGTATAACCGTTGAATCCACGCATTGATTATAGATGTAAATATCATTCGTCAAATTTCCATTTAAACGTGCATCTACTAAGGGGTCGCAATTGGTTACATTAAATTGAAAATCACGCTGAATCTCACCAATGAATACACCGTTACGGAATTCGCGTACACAAATCCCAACCACGTATTGTCCTGGTTGGGTAGGCATACCTGTCATTTCACCCGTATTGCGGTCAATTGTCAAAGCAGGAGTTCCATTAATTGGTTGAGCGGCCGTATACTCCGGAGAAATGAAATTCACTGGATCATAAGGTGGGGGAAGATCCGGGTCGGGATTTGGCCGCATACGTGTACCACCAACTAAAGGACTGCAAAAACTATATTCTAATTGATCACCATCAACATCTGTAGCAGAATGATCATATCTGAAATTTTCGTTAGCACAGATCAC
>CBDUIU010000545.1:0-3863 GCA_965367335.1 uncultured Saprospiraceae bacterium | reverse complement strand
ATCAGGCGATTGAACGTAAGACGGATCTGATCCTCCATTCGGGCGATTTTTTCCACCGCCCCTCTCCTACCAACCGGGCCATGACTTTTGCCCTGGAGCAATTGCAACGGCTGGCAGATCACAATATCCCCATCTCCATCATTGCTGGTAACCATGAGACGCCAAAGACCATTTTTACCAGCCCTATCCTCAAAGCTTTCCGTAGCTTTACGAATATTTATCCCATGTTCGGACAGGCATATGAGAGGCAGACTTTCGGATCGCTGGTGGTTCATGGACTTCCACACATTAATGACCCAAAGGTGCTCGCGGAGGAGATGGATCAGATCCAACCGGTAGCAGGCAAGTTCAACATTTTAATGTTGCACACTTCAATCGGCAAAGATTACCTGATGGAAGAATACGGAGAACAGTTGTACCCCCCGGAACGGTTAGCATTGCTCAATCAATTTGATTATGTCGCCTTGGGCCACTGGCATAATTTTCAGCAGGTCAAACTTTTAAATGCTGCCTGGTATGCCGGCTCTACCGAACGGATGAGTGAAACGGAAATTGGCAAACCGAAAGGATATTGTTGGATAGAACTAAAAAAGGGAATTCCGATCGTCCCTGCATTTAATGAAGTCCCGGCTCGTCCCTGGTTAAAAGTCATCTTGAAAAAGTGTTCAGAAAAAACAGTGGAAGAAATTACTACTGATTTATTAGAGCAGTGCTCCAACCTAACTCTTCAAGACGTCATACTAAGTTTAATTTTTCAAGATATCAGCAGCACTCAGGCCATGCAATTAAATAATCGTAAGCTGCGTGAGTTAATCGAAGGGCCGGTACATATCAACATTAAGCGGCAATTTTCACTAAAGGAAACAGGAAGTTCGGGTTTACACACTAAGACAGAAAGACTAGATACCTTACTCAAAGATTTTATCAAGACGGAAGTGGACGAAGAACAGAAGGCCGAGAATTTATCGAAAAAGGCCATGCATTATTTCCAATTATTTGAAAGCGGGGAATACCGAAAACGATGATCTTAAAAAAACTACATCTGGAAAATTTTAAACAATATAGCGAACTGGAGCTGGACTTCCAGGAAGGTTTAGTTGGTATTGTGGGAAAAAATGGTGCGGGTAAATCCAGTATTTTTGAAGCCGTTTTATTGTGTTTATTTGGAAAAACGATTACGGATAAAGCCTTTTATAAAACAAGTTGGGCTCCGGACAAAGCGAATACTACCCTAGCACTGGATTTTGAGCTGAATCATAAAATTTATACGGTCAAAAGAGAATTCAAAGGAAAACAAATGGCACATCAAGCCTATCTCTACGACCCGAATGAGGACTTGATCGCCAGTGGGGTTACGCCCGTCACCGATGCCATTTCTCAACTTATAGGCCTTGACCGGGATGCTTTTATGCGCTCGGTTTTTTCGGGCCAGAAAGAACTGGGGATTATTTCTAATACCCGTGGAGAGGAACGTAAACGTATGGTGAGGAGAATGGTTGGTTTGGATAAACTGGATAAGATCCAACAGTTAGTTCGTGATGATCGTAACATTAAAAAACGAGAGATCCAGGGTCAGGAAAGTCTGCTTTTCTCCGAAGAAAAGCAGAAAGAAATTAGCAAAAAGCACAAAGCACTAACGAAAGCCATTACTAAGGATCAAAACGCTTTAAAGAAACACGAGGGAGTTTTTAACAAAAAAAATACAAAGTATTTAGACGCCAAAAAAATCTTTGATCAATTAAACGATACGTACAAACACTATAATGAATTACAACAGCAATTGGGCAAATGGGAAGAAGGGCTTCATAATTTATTACAGCGCGAAACAGAATTAAAGGAGGAAATCAAAACATTGAAGGATGCGCAGAAAGAATTAAAATCTTTACAGCCAATAGCTAAGCAATATCAACAAGTTAAAGCTGAGATTGAGCAGCTGGAAAAAGAGCAACAGCAGTTTGAGCGGCTCCAACAAATCAACCTGCAACGTCAATCGCTCAAAGAGCAAATCAGTCGGCTTCAACTTCAATTGCAACAGCTGCCCGAACTGACCGTAAAGGGCAAAAAAACAGCACAGGATATAGAAAAGTCCCAACAGCTTATTCAGGATGCTACGCAAAAATTGACGGCCTTGGAAAAAACCATCGCCAAAACCCAAAGTGAAATGGGCAGTATCCAGGGGCGAATCCGCGAACGGCAAGAGCAGTTTCAGCTGATCCAAACCCTGGGCAAAGATGCACAATGCCCAACCTGTTTGCAGCCCTTAGTCGACAGTTATGATTCGACCTTGCAACGGCTACAAACGGAAATCAGCCAATACGAAACAAAGGAATTGTTACAACTTCAACAACAACACACTTCCGAATCAACACAAGTCGAAAAGGTCAAGCAACAAATTACGGAGCAGCAAGGTTTGCAAGCCCAACTCACTTCTCAACGTAGCACCCTTCAGGAACAATACCGTCAATGTAAAGCGGTAGAAGAAGACCTCAATCGACTGAGTTCACAGGATGAAGCTTTATCCAAAGAGGCCAGGGCACTTGCATCTATAAAGTTTGATCCCACCGTTTTTGCCGCTGCTAAAAAACAATTACTTGAGTTGGAGCCAGGCTTTCTTACGCTTACCAAATTAGAGCAGCAAATCGAAAGACTAGAA
This sequence comes from uncultured Saprospiraceae bacterium, assembly GCA_965367335.1. Lineage (GTDB taxonomy): Bacteria > Bacteroidota > Bacteroidia > Chitinophagales > Saprospiraceae > CBDUIU01. Next base: position 1,210 of record CBDUIU010000545.1, on the reverse strand, counting down.
GGTTTACAAGATCAATTAAAATCATTAGTTGAACGAATTGATAATGGAAAAACAAGCATCAAGACACAAAAGACTGCAATTAAAAACCTGAGTTTTTCAATTTCTGATTTTGAAAAGGCAAAGCTTAAAATGGATCAGTTGGAAACGGAAAAAGAAACGGCTCAAGCTGAAGTTCGCCAACAGACTCAGGCCCTCAACGAACTGCTGCAAGAGCAAACCGGCCTGCAGCGTGACCTGGAGCATCAAGCACGCATTGCCAATGAGATCGGCGCCAACCAGGAAGCTTTGCATGAGTTAGAGCTGCTGGACAAACTGTTCTCTCAGTTTAAAAACCAGATGCTGGTCCGCATTCGCCCCACCATCAAAGATACTGCCGGCCGTTTATTCGAGCAGATTACCCGCGGTCGTTATGAAGGGATTGAAGTGGATGATAATTTTGAATTCCACATCTACGAAAATGGTCAGTCCTACCCCATTCATCGTTTTTCCGGAGGGGAGATCGACCTGGCAAATCTGTGTTTGCGAATTGGGATCAGTAAAGCCATTGCCGAACTGAGTGGCAGCGAAGTCGCTATGAACTTTTTAGCTTTTGATGAGATCTTTGGCAGCCAGGACGAAGAGCGTCGCTTTGAGATTTTATTAGCCCTGGATCACCTCAAAGAGCAATACCGACAGATCTATATCATCTCGCACATTGATACGATCAAAGAGCATTTTCCGAGTATTTTGGAAGTGAGGAAAGGAGAAAATGGATCTTTTTGTGAGTGGCGGTGAGCAATTAATGATCTACTTTTTTTCTAAAAAATTTATTGCAGGAACGCTTTGACCCTTTTCATGTAATAGGATAATACCCGGAAAATACACTTTTTCATATCGCGTACCTAACGGCACGCCATCTATACTATTATGTGTTTTTTACCCATATTAAGCCCTTAGCAGGGCTAAAAAATCCCGTTAGGGATTGAATGTAGGTAAATAATCTAAAAAACAACCACTTTTCGTGCCTTTAGGTACGTAATATGAGATAAATGAAGAAAAGTGTATAGTAACTTACATCCTCATTGTTTCCATTCAATTACAAATAAAGTATCTTTTGACATTTCCAGTTTTTGCTTTTCTACGGATAGAACACGATCCCTAGGCAGTAGGACATCAGGAAGTGATGGACCAATATACACCCAATGGGTTGCTTTTTCTTCCTCTACCAATT
>CBDUIU010000544.1:0-3866 GCA_965367335.1 uncultured Saprospiraceae bacterium | reverse complement strand
AAACGAGACAGACAAACAAACGAGACAAACAAAACCACACCCCCCATAAACCTTTAGTCAGCCCAATAAAACCCAAGCTTCCCGGTATACAGCACCTTATCCTTATCCGTTTTTATCTGATAATAACACCAGCCTATTTGTTCCGGAGTTTTGATTGTAAAATGAAAATCTATTGTTGGAACAGTAGCATTGGAATTCCATTGCGCTGTTAGCGGCTGCAGGCCCAGAGACTGTTGGGAATTAAAAAGCTCAACCGCCATTTCGGTACGTTCGCTAAGCGCTGCCCCCGAAATTTTGCCGTGAATGACATAAGCTTTATCATCAACTGATGGCTCAATGACCTGCTCTTCTTCAATCTGAAAATCAAAAGTAAACCCTTGAGCGGATTGATTTAATTGATCTTCCAGCGCATCATTGAGGAGTTTTTGGCCTAACTTCAATCGTAACCTATTCTGTTCTAATTCATTAAATTCAGCAGGTATTTCAGAAGGTATCTGGTTGCTGGCAATTTTATCATTGGGTTGATGAGGAGTATCCACAATGATTTCATGAGGGCTAGGGACCGATTGTAGAGAGGGCGTGCGAACGAGTAGGTATAAGGCAACAGCAGCGGCCGCTCCAGAGATGATTACAGGTAGCCAGGGGCCTAATCCAATTCTTCTTGGTACGGCAGGTACGAAGCTATCGCCCAGTTGACCTAAGGTTTCCCGCAAGGCTAATTTTTTAGAATCCCCCAACTCTTCTTCTAAACGTTGGTGTATCCAGACCTCCTCCGCCAAATCCTGGTCGGAATTCATTTGCTGACGAAAGGCAGCCGATTCATCCGGCTCCATTTCACCATTATTAAAACGTTCAATATTATTGTAGAGGTCTTCCTTCATATACTACATCGGTTTCTGATTAAGGAGCAGATCTTTTCAATTCGTCAAAACGAGCATCCGCGCGAACGAGCTTCACCAATCTTTCTTTGCAAATAAATTTACGTTTTTTGGCGTAGCTCTCACTGCTAAAACCTAAGATCTTAACGATCTCACTCATCTTAATTTTGTCGAAAAATAAGCGTAATAAACGCTGGCAGTCCTCTCCTAATTTTTGAAAAGCAGACCAAAAGACTTTGGCCTCTTCTTCGCGTTCGATTAGTTCCTCCAAACCATCGACTACATATTCAGTGTATTTGTAATCATCCACCAAGGTTACCGTTTGTCGGGATTTTTTCTGTAATCGATTTCCCCACAGATTGCGACAGACGCCATATAATAAAGTATAAAAGCCACTGGATAATATAAAGTTATCCTGTTTTGCTTTTTCATAAATGATGATGATTGCATCCTGAAATACGTCTTTAGCATCATCTCCACTACCTCCATTACGGGTAATAAAAGCATGAATACGGGGCAAAAATAATTGATAAATCTGATGTAATCCTTCCGAATCTCCGTTGGTGATGGAATCGATATACTTTTGATCAGAAGGCTTTTTTACGGTTGTCATCATGTGCTCAGTACGAAATAGGCTCGGGTAAAGGTACGTTTTTTCTGGAATTCAAAAAGTGCTCTGCAGCTAGATTAATTTTGTTAGTAGCAATAGCTAATCTAAGCCGCTGTAAACAATTGGGACAGAGGACTTTCATATTGATAGCCGAAAAAGAAAAGGATAAAATAAAAGACGAATCAACAACATGGTTGTAACTGGTAGCCATCCTTACACAAACTCACCTTCCGCCAATAGATTATCAGCAGGTAATCCATCTTCTCCCCGCTTACGATGCATGATAATCGCAGCAGAGACACCTGCAATGAAAGGGGCTACGACGGGTCCAATAATCGGAATGAGTAACATTAGGTAGGTAGTCAAGCCCAGCGCCAGGGCGACTCCGGCGTATTGGCGGGTATGGTGTTCACTTAATTTAAGCCCCATACCATATAATTCGTTATAATTATCAATTACGATAAAACCAAGAAAATAACATTGTACCACCACCAGCACCGGCCACTGCAAAAAGGACAGCCCAAACATTCCGAAGATAATTGAAATGGCAACGGTAACCAGCAATTCAATTATCCAGACCATCAAGACCACCTTGATCATTCTGACTTCCGCTTTAACAAATGCATTGAATCCCGAATGAATTTCTTTTCCCGTTTGTAGTTCCATTGTTCTGCGTAGAAAATGGAATATCAGGATTTCCATGAAGATGAAAATAAAGTATTTGAAGGAGCTGGCAAAAAGGAAATCAGAGCCTTCGACAAAAACATTACTAACCAAACTAAACATGCTTTGCATCGTCGCACCGACACTATCCAAATGAGAATGGTTCCACCAGTTGTTGAAAATAGAAAATAGTTTTGCCCCTAAGACAATACCCATCAATGTTAATAACTTCGAGACCCACCCATAATTCCAAAAGCCTTTCCATAGCTGGTGAAGTTTGATAAAATCAATGGCTTCGCGTTGGACTTGAATACCTTCCCGAAAATCCTGGACAAAATCAGCAAAAGACGTAGGCCAGTTGTCTGTTAGTTTCATTTTGATTGTTTCCTATTGGTTTTGAAAGTTTAATTCAATGGTTTTTGCCTAAAAGATCAGACGAGTTCTACTTGTGGTCTGTTCCAGCTGTACTTCTCCCATCAAAACAACTGCGCTTTCACCTTCTTCCAAAGCCGGGATAATAACCAGGCGGCAACCAGAGCAACCCCCAAAAACATCAAGCCTGAGGACCAATCCCCGTACAGCATTTTTCCTGTGGCGAATAATACGCTATAAACCAGGACAGTTCCACATAACATCGACAAAATACCGGATGGAATCGACCATTCTTTTTCTATCACCAGCTCCTCCCCTTCTGCCGCCGCCTCCCTGACTATTTTTTGCCAGCCAGGACCACCGGGTTGAATGTGTTTATAGAAAGCACGCAATGTGCTTGTTTTTTCAGGTCTGGTTAAAAAAGTTACACTAAGCCAAACAATGGTCGTGATCAAAACAACTAAAGGAAATTTCAAATACTCGGGAAAACCGGAAGGTAAAACATCAAAAAAACTGAACAAGATGGAGACAATTCCGGAAATGATCATGGCTGAGATCTCACTCCAGGCATTAATCCGCCACCAAAACCAGCGTAGAATAAAAATCAAGCCTGTTCCGGCACCAAACATTATAATGATATTAAATAACTGTACCGCATTCTGTAGATATAGCGCCAGGACGGCTGCTAAAAACATCATTAAAACTGTCAATATTCGTCCTACAAAAACTAACTCCTTCTCCGATGCTTCCGGTTTGATAAAGCGTTTATAACAATCGTTAACTAAATATGAGGCTCCCCAATTGAGATGAGTAGACATGGTAGACATAAAAGCTGCTACCAAAGAAGCCAGCACTAATCCCAACCAGCCATGTGGTAAAAATGTAAGCATGGCCGGGTAAGCCAGATCATGGCCTAGTTTATCATCAGATACATGGGGAAAAGCTTCTTTCAAACTGGCGAGGTCTGGAAAGACAACTAATGAAGCCAAGGCTACTAAGATCCAGGGCCATGGGCGTAAAGCGTAATGGAGAATATTAAAAAAGAAAGTGGCACCAATCGCATGATTCTCATCCTTAGCGGCCAACATCCGCTGAGCTATATCTCCACCGCCACCGGGTTCCGCACCAGGGTACCAGGAGCTATACCATTGCACTGCCAGTGGAATAATGAAAACACTCCATAATAATTCCTTATTATCTAAGCTGGGAACAAAATTCATTTTCTCCTGAACGATCTCATGCGTCCATAGACCGGAAAGGCCCCCTACATCTGCATGATTTAAAGCCACCACACAGGCCGCAATAGCGCCAATCATCGCTACAAAAAAGAGGATAAAATCCGT
>CBDUIU010000543.1:0-3870 GCA_965367335.1 uncultured Saprospiraceae bacterium | reverse complement strand
TCATGTTATTGATTTAAGTTAAAGCAGATTCAGGAATTAAATCTAATATGGTGTCCAAGGTTGGTTTTAACTTAGGACTGATTTGGTAAAAAATAACCGTTCCTTCTCTTTCCGTAAAGACCAATCCGCCATCTTTTAATTTTCGCAAATGTTGTGAAATGGCCGGAACTTTCATTTCTAAGACTTCACTCAGATCACAGACACAGAGTTGTTGCTCTTCTTGGAGGAGTAACAAGATTTTTAATCGCACTTCGTTTCCAGCAAGGGCAAGTATTTGAGCCAATTCAGAAAGCGAAGGGTTTACCTCCCGGACACGCTCTTTGCACCGATTAATTTGGTGTTCATCTCTATCAATGCGGATGCAAACGTTTTGGTTTTTTACCTTCTTCATGAGACAAAGTTAAAACTATTTAATTATTTAAGCAAATGCTTAAATAGATTTTATTTATTATGGTTTAATGAAACAATATTGCTAATAGTGTTTCATAACCCTTTACCCCATCTTCTTTTTTGCTGGATTTATTAGTTTTCTTTTAGCCGATACGCAATATAATTTGTCATTAATAGCACTTAGGATATCCCACAGAATTCAATATTGTTGGATATGTCAAAGATAGCAGTGCAATTTCCGGCTCACCTAACTATCTGATAGTGCCTCAAATTCTTTCCGCTTATTTTCAAACCATTGATGCATTGCATCCAGAGATTGTATGAGTGCTTTCATTTTTGCAATTCTTTAGATCAGCGCAAAAATATTTCACCAATTTACTTAACATGTTAAGTAAATTTTTGTATATTTGCTTAGCTAGTTAAGTATTTTTTAGATTTAGCAGACTTTTTAATATTCAGTAAACCCTTAAAACTGACGAACTATGAATTATATATTTGGCTTGTCCTTAGCGTTATTTTTCCTGTCCGGCTTTACAGTAAGATCTCAGCATATTTATCCGCTGGAAGAGACCTCTGGTCATTACCAGGAGCTGCAAAAATTGAGTCCTGAACCTAATGAAAAACGAGCACATTTAGATGAGATCAAGTATCCATCGGATAGGTATAATAGTGGCTCGCTGGTTTATCTATTAGTACCACCCTATTATTTGACAACAGCACAAATACATGAATTAAAATTAACCGTAAGCCCACCCGCCAACAGCTCTGATCAGACAAAGGCCGAATTGGATTTTTTGCTTAAATGGCAAAAGGAACGTTCACCAGAACAAGTAAGGCGTTCCGTTGATGAGTTGGCACCAATAGGTTTTTGGCCTCATATCGATGTGATTGAAACGCATAGCCGGTACCATACAAATCTCGATCATTTGTTTTTTGAAGGAAAACATGTGCTTGGCCCCGACTGCACACCAGCTAATTATCCGATGACCAAAAAGTTGTTAGCGGGAGTGGTACATGATATGAGAATAATGGAATTCACCGTAAAGTATCACTTCCTCAGAGCAAGACCTTATCAACTGAGTGAAACATTAGCACCATTGGCACAAATGCAGACACCTTCATTTGCCAGCGGACATACATTGTGGGCATATATACAGGCTTTTACGTGGAGTGAATTAGTACCTTCTAAGCGAAAGGAATTTTTAGAAATAGCCTATGAAGTGGGCGCCTCTCGCGAAATTATGGGGATACACTACCCTAGCGATGAGGAGGCTTCCCGTGTGCTTGCTCATCGCATGTTGAATGTTATGTTCGAAAATACTGAATTCAAAAAAGACTTGTTGGCTGCTCAACGTGAATGGAAATAAAATGATTATTTAAAGGATTAATTGTTCCACCTACAAAGGTAAGTATTGAAAATGGATAAAGATTATTTAAAAGAATTAGAATACCTGGGCCTGATCGCCAGGTTAAAAAGACTAAGTGATAACATGTTGTATAGTATCCGGGACATGTATAGCTTAAAGGGCTTTGAAATAGAGCCAAATTGGCATCTGGTTTTTCTCCTATTGAAAAAACATAAAACCAGAACGATGACAGAGATTTCTGATTCGCTTGGGATTTCACAACCAGCTGTGGTTAAAATAATTAATAAGATGAAGAAAAAGGGCTATTTGGAGGTGATTGTTGACGACAAAGATAGCCGTAAAAAGCAACTCACTTTGTCGAAAAAAGCCAAAAAGGAACTCCCAGATTTTGAAAAAGTCTGGGATTGCGGACAAGCTACGATTCAAGAGTTATAGGAGGGAAATGAATCATTCACCCGCCAGCTGGATGATATTGAAAAGCAACTGAAAGAGGAAAGTTTTAAAGAAAGAGTACTACGCAAACTTAATTAGCTCATGATTGGAAATACGCCATTGATCAAGCTGAACAAGTTGACCCGGCCGGGCTGGGCGGATGTTTATGTCAAGTTAGAAGGGGGAAATCCGACCGGAAGTATGAAAGACCGGATGGCCCTATCCATGATTGAGGGTGCTGAAAGAAGAGGAGAGCTTAATCCGGGTGACAGAGTTATAGAGTATACTGGTGGAAGTACAGGTAGTTCACTTGCGATGGTATGTGCCATCAAAGGATATCGGGCCTACTTTGTTTCCTCAGAAGCATTTGCAAAGGAAAAACTACAGACTATGCGTGTATTTGGGGCTGAGCTAGAAATCCTTCCCAGCGACAACGGCAAGCTTACCGCTAAGGTGATTGACAGTATGATCTCACGTGCTCGTGAACTGAGTGGTGCTAAGGATACTTTTTGGTGCGATCAGGTAAACAATATTGATAATCGAAATGGATATCATCCAATGGCGTTTGAAATAATGAAAGTATTAGGTAACGACATTGATGAATTTGTAACTGTTGTTGGTGGCGGTGGACGTTTTTCTGGTAATGCCGAAGTATTCAAAAAGCACATTCCGGGCATTAAATGCATAGCTGCTGAACCTTATCATGTACGAAATATTTCCGGAGGGGACACTTCCGGACATCACAAACTTGAAGGAATTGGCTTGTCGTTTATACCCTCTATCTTTCGAGCAGATCTAATGGACGATACCGTTCCCGTTAAAGATGAAGATGCTTTTAGAACGGCAAGGGACTTAGCTCGTCTGGAAGGCATTTGGGGTGGTTATACCTCGGGGGCGAATGTTTGGACGGCACTTGAAAGAGCAAAAAAAATCGGACCAAACAAGAAAGTAGTGACGGTGATCATAGATTCAGGGTGGCGGTATTTAAATGGTGATTTATATAATTTCAATAATATTCTTAATCAATGAAAATTGGCATAATTGGATCTGGTGGCGTAGGCGGCTACTTTGGCGGTAAACTGGCCTACGCAGGTAATGATGTAACATTTCTTGCACGAGGAGCGCATTATGATGCTTTAAAGACAAAAGGGCTTCATGTGAAAAGCATTCTTGGTGATTTCCATATTAACAAGATAAAGGTTGAAGCAAGCATTGAGGTAATGCATAAAGTTGACCTGGTCATACTAGGCGTAAAGGCAGAACAAATAAAAGAGGTGGCTAGCGAACTGAAGCATATTACTCATAAAGATAGTTTGATCTTGCCCCTTCAGAACGGTGTTCGTGCCGTAGAAGAATTAAGCAAAGAATTGAATTCAAATAATATCCTTGGAGGTGTTTGCCGAATACTGAGTAAAATCGAATCTCCTGGAATTATTAATCATTTTGGCGTGAACCCGTCTATAGTTTTTGGGCCTCTAGGCAAAAATATTTCGGAACGAGTGCATCAGATTGGGTCAATTTTTAAAAAGGGAGAAATTGATTTCAGGATTTCAGAGAATATTGAGATCGAGATTTGGAAAAAGTTTGCATTTATTTGTATTGGAGGACTAATGGCGGTGCTTAAAATGGAGCTGGGTAGGATCAGAGCAATACCTGAATTCCGGGAAAAGATGGCTGGTTT
>CBDUIU010000542.1:0-3874 GCA_965367335.1 uncultured Saprospiraceae bacterium | reverse complement strand
GGCTACGCTATGGGTATTGATTTCCGGGTGAATGGTGAATTTGTCCCCGGAGCGGAATCCTGGATAAATTTAGGTTTCCTGCGTACTCGTGAGAATTTACTCGGCGTCACCCATCTGGAACGGGAAAAGGGCCAGACGGAGGGGACACCGGTGAAGGATGTGCCACGCCCTACGGATCAGCTGGTGACCTTATCGATGTTTTTCCAGGATTATCTACCAAAAAATGAGAACTTTAAAATGCACCTGAATTTCACGGTAGGCTCCGGCTTACCCTTCGGCCTTCGCGGCAATAATGAGGTGTACCGCAATACTTACCGCTTTTCGCCTTATCATCGGGTGGATATTGGTTTTTCCGTTTTGCTGTGGAATCATGAACGTTTGAGCAGGCGGCCTAATCATTTGCTGCGGTTTACCCGCAATTCCTGGCTGAGCCTGGAGATCTTTAACTTGATGCAGGTGCAGAATCAGGCGGGCAATACCTGGATTAAGACGGTGTTCCAGCAGTATTATGCGATCCCGAATTATTTGACTTCGCGGCGGATTAATCTTCGGGTGAAATTTGATTTTTAAAAGCTTGTTATTTAGTGAATAAAGTTGTTATTTGTGAATAAATCGCAAATTCGCAACTTATGATCATTGAATTTAGTGCAGGAAATTACCGATCATTTAAAGAAATCCAATCTTTAAGCTTACAGGCCGCTAAGATTAAATCAAAAGATAAGGAGATCGATAGGAACAATGTTTTCCAGTTATCGGAAAAATATCTCCTTTTAAAGACAAAAGCAATTTATGGCGCTAATGCTAGCGGGAAGTCGAATATTATTTTAGCGCTTAGAGATTTCAAGAAAATAGCAACTTCTTCCTTAAAAGATGATCAAGTAACGTCAAACTTTTGGCTTCGTCACCGGTATCGGTTAGGCGAAAAGAATCAGGAGCCCATTTTTTTTCAACTCATTTTTAGCAGCTCAAACATTATTTATCGTTATGGATTTGAAATCTTAGAAGAAAGTATTTGCTCAGAATGGTTATATGGAATCCCTAATGAAAAAGAAGTTTATTTTTTTGAACGGGAAGGCATGAATATCCGGATCAATGAAAACCAATTTAAGGAAGGTAAAAGGATAGTATCCTCTTCAAAAGATGTTCCTTTATTTAGAAATAACTCTCTCTTTTTGGCCGTAGTTGCTGCTTTTAATGGTCCATTGTCAAAATCCATAATGTTCCAGATCGACACGATCAAAGGAGTGATTACTAGTAATTTTTCAAAAAAAATCTCTAAAACGCTCACTGATAGTTTGAAAAATGACTTAATGAGAAAAAAAATCACTGCTATAATGAAGAGCATTGATGGAGGAATCGAGCATGTTATGAATTCTGACTTTGGAGACATACTCAAAGCTGGTTTCAATTCTAATGAGTTATCTGAAGATCAAATTAGTTCATTAAATGAGGCTGTAATTACGATAAGAAATAGGTATAATGACCAAGGCGAAAAAATTGGATTAGAGTTTTTTTATATGGAAGATGAAGAAGCTGAGGGCAACAAACGTCTTGCTCAATTAAGTCCTTTTATCTTAGAGGCCCTAGAAAATGGTTCGTGTTTAGTCATTGATGAATTTGACGCCCATTTGCATCCTAATTTAACTAGAAAAATTGTTGAACTTTTTCAAAATACAGATACTAATTCTAGAAATGCTCAATTGATTTTTACTACTCATGATTCCAATCTTTTAGATCCGCATCTCCTAAGAAGAGATCAGATCTGCTTTGTGGAAAAGGACAAATTCGGAGCAAGCACATTAACCAACCTCGTAGAATTCAAAGGAGTAAGGAACGATGCTTCCTATGAGAAGGACTATTTACGGGGCAAATATGGAGCGGTCCCCTACCTCGGTAAATTTGAAAGAGCTTTTGAAAATTTTATTGAATGAGTAAGCTGGTTAAACATACTGACAGAAAAAAATCTTGGAATAGACGAAAAATTAAAAGCCAACCATATCAAATAGAATTTAGAAACCCTAAGAAGACTTTTCTGATCATTTGTGAAGGTGAAAATACTGAACCAGAATATTTTAAGTCATTTCCATTGTCAAATGCTGCTGTCAAAAGCTTTGGAACCGGTACAACAAAGACGACTCTTGTCCATATGATAATCGATCAATTTCAAAGCCAAGACGAAGATGTTGAAATATGGGCAGTATTTGACATGGACATTAAGGAAGATCAAGTTGAACAACAAAGTGTGGATTATAATCGGGCCATCCAATTAGCAGAACAAAAAGGTATAAAAGTTGCTTATTCGAATGATGCTTTTGAACTTTGGTTTGTTTTACATTACCAATTCATCGACGGGAAACTCCATAGAGAACAGTACTACCAAATCCTAAGTGATCGCTGGAATTGTAACTATTCAAAAAAAGGAAAGTCAGTATCATTTTGCCGCAAGATTTTTGACTTGCTCGATAAAGATCCCAATGCAAATATGGAAAATGCAATTTTACACGCTGAAAAATTATTTCAAGATCAAAAACACTTACCTTTCTGCGATCAAAACCCATGTTCCCGAGTTTACAAACTCGTTCAAGAATTGAACCAATATCTGTAATGTCCACTAAGACCTTCTTCTGTATCGACGCCCACACCTGTGGCAATCCCGTAAGGGTAGTGGCCGGAGGCGGCCCCCTGCTCGAAGGAAAAAACATGAGCGAAAAACGCCAGCATTTCCTGCAGGAATTCGATTGGATCCGCACCGGACTCATGTTTGAACCCCGCGGACATGATATGATGAGCGGCAGTATACTCTATCCGCCCAGTGATCCGGCCAATGATGTAGGTATCCTCTTTATTGAAACCAGCGGTTGTTTACCCATGTGTGGTCATGGCACCATTGGAACGGTCACGGTGATGATCGAGCACGGACTCATTCGCCCCCGGACGCCTGGACAGTTGCGACTGGAGACGCCCGCCGGCCTGGTAATCGCCAACTATCATTTGGAAGGAAACAAAGTGAAATCCGTCCGCATTCGCAATGTAAAATCTTATCTGGCGGCCGAGAAGCTGACGACCAGCTCTCCGGAACTGGGTGAGTTAACCGTCGAAGTAGCTTATGGAGGTAATTTCTACGCCATCGTGGATATACAGGAAAACTTTGCCGGACTGGAACATTACAAAGCTGAACAACTGGTTGCCTGGGCCCGGGATCTGCGAAAAAAACTACAGGAAGACTATGAATTCGTTCATCCGGAAAACGAAACCATCTGCGGTTTGAGCCATATTCAATGGACGGGAAAAACCATCGATCCCAAAGCATCCGCCCGCAATGCCGTTTTTTACGGTGATAAAGCCATCGACCGATCACCTTGCGGCACGGGCACTTCTGCCCGCATGGCCCAATGGTATGCCAAGGGAAAATTACAGTCCGGAGACGAGTTCATCCACGAAAGTATCATTGGTTCTCAATTCATCGGACGGATTGATGAGGAAACTACGCTGGGCGATTTTAAAGCCATTGTACCCAGTATTGAAGGTTGGGCACGGGTGTATGGATTAAACACCATCACCATTGACCCCGATGATGATCCTTACGCCCATGGATTTACCGTACTATAAGGAGGTGTATAACATTAGCTAGAATTGGCCGATTGAAATGCTTATCTTTCTGGTCTTCAATCATCAAAATTCAAATCTTATGAGTCAACTTTCACCGCAAGCACCTAAAAACAGTACCGTTATTATTAGTGTAGCTCTGGTAGCTCTGGGCCTGCTGGGAGCTTTTGTTTCTCCCGCCATTGCCGACAATGGAGATTGGTTTCTATTGGCTGGTTTTATTTTCCTTTTATTAGGGGTTTATGTTAAAGGTCTATAGTAAGTAAGA
>CBDUIU010000541.1:0-3893 GCA_965367335.1 uncultured Saprospiraceae bacterium | reverse complement strand
TTTCTTTGGCGCTGGTTTGGGTTTTGGAGGTTGAGGTATTTGTATGATTGCCGTTGAGGGAATTACGGATTGGACCGCGGAAAGGGATGCTTTTTGAGCGCGGATTTGTTGTTGGATAAAACGTGTTAAAGTGGGTTGGGCAGGGTTGAAAAAAGCAGAATCTACCCGATGTATTAAAAGTTGAGGTGTTCCATCTCTATAATAGATATCAACAAATTTATTTGAGCGAAGTGCTTTATGTTGAAATTGTAAGCTACGATTATAGTTTGTCGTAAGGTGATTGAAGGCCTTAAGTTTTTTAACAGGCCGAATAAAGATGGACAAAACCTGAGCAGTATCTACTTTCTCAACACTTGAATCAGGGTGAAATACTAATTCAGAGCTGTCTTTTAGAAGTACTACTTTTTCGTGATAGGCCACTACTGTATCTAAATATCCAACTTGACGGTTAATTATTCCGGTAGCATTTGACAAATAGGAAAACCAGGTAGTATCTAATCCAACGGGATGTCGCTCATTAACCGTGGGAGTATGTGTCACACGAACTACTTCTTTTGCATCATCCTTTAAGTCATAATAGAAGATATCAAATTGATCGATGGGGAGAATGGAATCCAACTTCTGTTGAAAGATCATACTGTCCTGACGATTAGAGGCCCAGAGAATCCCCTTTCGGCCATTGATTTGCACTACCGTGGCGTCCAGATCGTCCCAAAAATCATTGGTTATTCGTCTTGATTGGCGGGTGTCGATATAGTAATAAAAAAGATCAGAGTGACCTCTTACGGCCGCAGAAAATAACAATGTACTAACGTTATAGAAATCTACACTGTAGATTCGTTGAAACTGATTTGGCAGAATATCCTCGAATTTATCTTTAGTGTTGACATCATATTTCAACAGTTTGATGACGTCTCTTTGTTCGTAGATGATCAGTAATTCCATGTTGTTTGGACTCCAGGCCAGAAGGGGATATTTATAATCTGTTGCCTGAAAAGCATTCCGGAATCCAACTTTTAAAATAACCGAACGGTCGCCGGTTCGTATATCATGTAAATAAATTTTTTGCTTTCCAATTTCATTTGTAACGTAGACAATTTTTTTTCCATCCGGGCTGAGTTTTGCCTGAGTGATGGGTAGTTTGCGTTTATTTTTAAACTGTAAGGCTTTACCTACTGGAGCGGAAGTGTTTTTTTCCTCCTCAGCATATCTGTTTTCAAAATATTGTTGCCAGGATGAAGACATCCGCTCGTATGAGGTGCCCAATACGTAAAGAAAGCCACTTTCGATGCTACGATTAATTCTGGTTAGATAGAGCAAATTGGAAACCGTTGATTTCCCATAATTTTGGCTAATGTAATACCACATACTATGACCGGCTAATTGAGGATGTTCTTCCGCAAAACGATCAAAGTTTTTATATTTTTTCTGTAATAAAATATCCTTAAGCTCATTGTCTTTTTCAGTACTCCATTCTTCGCCAACATAGGCAATCAGCCCATGCTTAAACCACTGCGGTAAGTTCATCATCACCGCATTTTGAACAATCTCTTGTAGGTTAGAGCCAAATAGCATAGCATTGAGGTATACAGAAGCGATGCCTTCCCTGATCTGACGACGAAGGTGAGTATGATCACCATTGAAATAAACAAAGATTTTGTTGCCAACGATTTTCGTTTGTCCACCGGTATTGACAAAGGCCTCTTCTACACCAATATTACTTTGTTTGAGGTCAGTTATATCTTTATATACTAAAATCTCAATCCGATCATTCATTCGGTGCTCGAGGGTACCCATGATACTTGCAAAATCCATCTCTGCCATTTGTACGACGGACTGTCCGATATTTCGCGCTTCTCCGTACCAATAGGTAATAAAATTTGGACTCTCATAAAGGAGCCACTCCGAAAATTCTTCGTGATGTTGAACACGATTTTTTCCAAACTCGGTTTGTGTTCCTTGTCCGGTGAGCTCTGTTCCTAAGCATATAGCAAAGAGGAGAAAGGTAATTGTAAGTGATTTGTGCATAGATTTAGCGATTTGAGGCCAAGGTTATACAACGGAGGAGCCAAAATTCACCTTAAATTAGTGAAGTTATTTAAAGTCAGCTACCTAAAATATTATTTTTCTGATCTATTTGCAATGCTTAAAGCAGTGAAGTGTACATTTGCAAACAATATTAATAAGGCTTTTGCTTTAAGTCTCCCTAAAATGTTAACGGATAGCTTATGATGCTTGTTGCTAAATTTACCTTTAATCCTTTTCAGGAAAACACCTATGTGTTGTATGACGACACAAAGGAATGTATAATCATTGACCCAGGATGTTATACTGCCGTAGAAAAAAAGATGCTTTCTGATTTCATCAAAGAACACGAGTTACGCCCGGTTCGGTTGATCAATACACATTGTCATTTAGACCACGTGTTTGGCAATCAATTCGTTGCTTCACAGTGGAATTTAGGACTGGAAATTCACGAAGGTGAGTTATCCGTTTTAAAAGCAGTACCTAAAGTTTGCAGTTTATACGGTATTCCACTTCCAGACGAATCTCCAATGCCAACCGCTTTTATAGAAGAAGGACAAGAGATTGTCTTTGGGAATACTAGTCTAAAGACTTTATTTACCCCAGGTCATTCACCAGCAAGTATCTCGTTTTATAATGAAGCCGCTCAAATTTTAATCGCAGGAGATGTTTTGTTTCGGGAAAGTATAGGTCGAACAGACTTACCTGGTGGCGATTTTGATACCTTGATCAATAGCATAAAAACACAATTTTTTCCACTAAAGGATGAAGTAAAAGTTTTTTCTGGGCACGGAGAAGAAACAACGATCGGCTATGAAAAACAGCATAACCCATTTATACAAGAGGGCTTCAGGATGTAAGTATAGCAAAGCCTGTTTTTATGCAGGAATTGCAGACTCACTTATTCTCCCTGAGGGGCATCTGGCAAAAGCTTGAAAGACCGTCGATGATGTAAGCAGGCTCCATGTATCCGAATGGCCTGCCTATGCGCCTTGGTTGGATAGCCTTTGTTGTTTTTCCAGGTATACATCGGAAAATCATCAGCAATTTTTGCCATATAATCATCACGATAGGTTTTGGCAAGAACAGAGGCCGCAGCAATAGATAAATATTTTCCATCCCCTTTGATAATACAATG
Organism: uncultured Saprospiraceae bacterium; assembly: GCA_965367335.1. Lineage (GTDB taxonomy): Bacteria > Bacteroidota > Bacteroidia > Chitinophagales > Saprospiraceae > CBDUIU01. The sequence continues at coordinate 730 of CBDUIU010000541.1, read as the reverse complement.
ATGAGGAATAGTAGGGTACGGATTAAAGCGATTTCCATCAATAAGGAGAACTTGAGGTATTTGTTGAAGTTTATCAACTGCACGGTGCATCGCCAGGAAAGAAGCATTAAGGATATTGATTTCATCAATTTCCAAAGGATCCACCTGGGCCACAGCCCATGCCAGCGCTTCTGTTTGAACGATTTCTCTCAGCTCATTACGTTGTTGTTTACTTAGCAGTTTAGAGTCATTTAGTTGCGGGTGAGCAAAATCTTCAGGAAGAATAACTGCGGCGGCGAAGACAGGGCCCGCCAGACAGCCTCGTCCTGCTTCATCACATCCGGCCTCCAGTCTGCCCTTTTTCATGTAAGCTGCAAGCATAAGTAGTAAATTTAGGCCAAAAATAATCATATCTACTGCAAAGGAGGAGCATCTGGTCTGTTTGTTGTATAAAGAAAAAATGTAATATCTTTCGAAATTCTAAACCCTTAGATAGGGGGAAGCCTATTGTTTTATCATCTTTATAATAAAGAAAAGTTACATTTTCGATTCTTTACCTATTAAACGACTTGACCGGATGCAAGATAATTACGTATATTTAAAGGGTATTTCTCAACATACCTGTCCAAATTTTCCAAACAAAAACAAGTAAATTACAGTTACAGCATGTAACTATACTTGGTCGCTGAAACTATACTAAGAAACTGGATGATAAAAAACTTACTGCTTTCTATATCTTTTAGCCTGCTGT
>CBDUIU010000540.1:0-3893 GCA_965367335.1 uncultured Saprospiraceae bacterium | reverse complement strand
GTACTTCATCTCTAAGTCGAGAAACCAGTTGTGTTTGTTCTTCCAGCTCGCTTCTTAAGTCCTCTGGGGATATGGCTTGTAGCGTAAAACCCATCTTTTGTTCAACACTTGATCCCGCATAATTGAACCCCCAAACAAAGAGAAACAATCCAACGAAGAAAATAAGCATGGAAATAGTAGACATTAAAAAATAGCCCCATGTTCTGGCTTTTAACCGACGTAATTTTACCCACTGACCTAGTTTCCAGGTAATACCAACCGCTACTCCAATCAAAAAGCAGGGCGAATTAGCTGATAAATGCCATGAGTGTACCAGGCATCGACCCACATGGGTTGTTGACTTAGGATCATCCTGGTTAAAATCATTGCCACTCCAAATAAGAGCCAAAACTTATTATCTTTCAGAGAATTAAGCATATAAAATTCAAGCGATACTTTCTAAAAAACTAATACAATATTGATTACGTTAAAAAAATCTGTGATGTTTGTGTCTTTTGATGGACAAGAACGTCAAAGATTATGAGTATTTTTGCAACTTTACAGAATCTATTTCTGTTCTAACAATTGCAATCGGAAATTATTACAAAAAACTAATAAAAATTTAGATCAATGGCTTTTGAATTCACAGATACGAATTTTCAGGAAAAAGCACTCGATAGCAGCGGTGTAGCTGTTGTTGACTTTTGGGCAGAATGGTGTGGACCTTGTAAAATGATTGGTCCTATCATCGAAGAACTTGCCACCGAATATGATGGCAAAGCATTGATTGGAAAGGTTAATGTAGATACTAATCCTGATATATCCATGAAGTATGGCATTCGTAGTATTCCTACTATTTTGATTTTAAAAGATGGGGAAGTAATCGATAAACATGTCGGTGTCACTACTAAAGCAGTATTAAGTCAAAAAATTGAAGCTGCACTTTAATTTTTTGTTCTAATGGATAAAAATCCCCAGTCATTTAGTGTGCCTGGGGATTTTTTCGTTGCGTTCCGGTGCGTTGCCTTTAGGCGACGCATTAACCGTTTTGTTATTTTTGCCAAATCACGGCACCTGAGTACAATTAAAAACAGCTATGCTATTTTCGTGTCACCTAAAGGCAACACGAGAGGACAAAAACCGTTAAAAACACTAAACATTTCACATGGACAATATTTTTGACCACCAGGATATCAGAGACTTAGGCAACCTCGAATTACTTGCCAAACAAGTGGTCGAAGGTTTTATTATAGGTTTACACAAGAGTCCCTTCCATGGATTTTCTGTTGAGTTTGCAGAACATCGCTTATATAATCAAGGAGAAGCAACTAAGAATATAGACTGGAAAGTGTATGCGCGATCGGATAAGTTATTCGTCAAGCGATTTGAAGAAGAAACAAACCTGCGCTGTCAAATTGTTATTGACGCCTCTTCTTCCATGTACTTCCCTAAGCCAGATAAAAAGAACAAGGGTTATAACAAACTAATTTTTGCTGCCCAAGCCGCGGCGGCCTTGATGAATTTATTAAAAAAGCAGCGGGATGCTTTTGGATTAAGTATTTTCGACGAAAGTATTGAAACGCATACGCGATGTAAATCCAGTACCTCTCATTATCGGTTAATGTTAACCCATCTGGAGCAACTTATCAACAATCCCACTCAAAACCGAAAAACAAACGCGGCAGAAGCCCTCCACCAAATTGCCGATAGTATTCACAAACGATCAATGGTCATGATTTTCAGTGATATGTTTGAGGATATGGAAAATTCGGAAAAGCTATTCGCTGCGCTCCAACATTTAAAACACGCTAAACATGAAGTAGTGCTCTTTCACGTTACAGACAAATCCAAAGAGTTGGATTTCGAATTTGAAAACCGGCCTTATCTATTTATTGATATGGAAACCGGAGAAGAGGTTCGCCTTCAATCCAACCAGGTAAAAGATCACTATGTCAAGCAAGTTAAGGAGTTCAAGGAGAAGTTAAAACTTAAATGTTTACAGTATAGAATTGACTTTGTGGAAGCGGATATTAATGCCGGGTTTCGGAATATTTTGCAGGCATACCTGGTCAAACGTGCGAAGATGGTCTGATTTCATTCCATTACCTCACCAATCATGGACGGCTCTTGCAACGAAGGTTTTTCTGCCACTTCAACACGAGATGCTTCAAAATCACCAAATACCGAGATCAAACCCAGATAAGCTGGCCATAAATCACTTGCCTTCGCTGCAAATACTTCCCCTTCTCCACAAACAACAGCTTCATTAAATTCGACCATAATGTCGGTTATTTTTCGGATGGATTGCCCGTATAATCTTTCTTCTTCCAGCGTAAGGTCAAAAATGGCTAACTCCTCTCTCAATACTATACAAGCCATCCATTGCTCATTTAAGTCCTTAACCATATTTTTAAAATACTCATATTCAACCAAACACAACATAGGATCAGTAGCAATTTCTACCACTTCTTCCAACAATATTTCATATCCCCAAACCTGATCTAAATAGTATCGACTGCCGTGTTGCAGGCGTAACTCCATCAGTTCATAGCGAACATGATCCAGAGCCATTAACGCATCATGCTGATCTCGTTGCACAATTGCATTTTTTGCATCTTTCAGCCAATCCTTTATTTGCCTAAAATGCTCATCCCAATCATCATTGACTTTAAATTCCTGATATTCTTTATAAAACTGGTTTCCTCTCTTTTCCAAAAATAAAAAGGCAGGATATGCTCCTTCCAGGTCATTTTGTAAGACATAAAACCAAGTAGGAATGAATGCTTCATCAAATTTCACCATTCCCTCATCCAAATTTTTATTTTTACAAGAATGCAAAAACAATGTAAATAACAATACTAAAACAAATGTCATTCTCGGCTTGGTCATAATCAGTTTTTTTTAAACACAATTGAATCTACTTGTCCTGAAGCACCAATAATGGAACCGGACTATTGAATACTTCTTTCCGGGTAACACTACTGTGAAATAACTCCTGCAATTTACCCCGAGCGCGTCGAATCATACAAAGCATATCAGCGTTAGAGGCTTTGACAAAATCGTTGATACTTTCATTGATATTATCGTATTCCGTACTTTGAGTAAAATCATAAGGAACACCTTCCAGAAAGGACAACACCTTGGCATCAAACCCCGCCGGGACCAAGGCTCTCTCAAGATGAAAAACTTTTATTTCCGCTTTGTATCGTTCTGCAATTGCTAACAAAGGAGTTAAAACCTTTTCATTGGAAAACTTTAGCGCGTCAATTGCTAACACAATATTTCCAAAAGGGCGATAGTTACAGTTTGCAGGCACCGCTAATACAGGGATTTCTGTTTTTTGTATGACTCCGGAAGTTTTACTTCCCATAAAAATCTCCTTTAGTCCGGAGGCACCTTTGGTCCCCATCACGATAAGGTCAGCATTATAATATTTTGCCGCTTTAACAATTAAATCTATTGTTCTACCCTCTACAACTCGCCCTTCAATGGTAGTTCCTTTGACTAATTTTTCATGAGCGGTGGATACCAATGCTGTCATTTGCTCTTCTCTATCTTTATATATAATATTCCGCATACTCCGTAGCGAACCTGTTGGACGAGGTGTTTCAAATGTTGACAAAAGGGTAATATGGCCTCCAAAACGGTTGGCAATTTTGCTGGCATAATCCAAAGCTTGTAGCGCATTTTCGGAAAAATCGGTGGGTACTAATATCCTTTTCATTTTAATATGAATATGTGGATTTATTAATAAAGTCAAATGCCTTCTTTATCAGTTACATGGAAGACCATCAAAGGAATAATCGGATGTAGGGCCATTTGCTTTGTTAAGCTCATACCCAAAACATTTTCGATAAAGTGTCTTTGGCGGTTTACAAGAACAATCAAATCAATATCATTCTCGTCGGCATATT
>CBDUIU010000539.1:0-3894 GCA_965367335.1 uncultured Saprospiraceae bacterium | reverse complement strand
GGGAATAGCGATAATAACGGTGTTGTCTAAAAACTCAGTAGGTTTTGCCAGTTGATCACGAAACCACATCATTGTCGCATCCACACCACAGGCTTCACCTGCATGAATCGCATTATTGATCATCAGTACGCGTTTTCCTTTTTGCCGCAGGCTGACCGGATCGAAATCTTTATCCTTTGAAAGTATAGCTAAGTGCAATGGTTTACCGCTATCCGTTTCTCCGGCCTCCTGGAGATTAAGGCTAGGGTAAGTACGGGCCAGTTGCTGGTAAAAAGAGATGGCCTCTTCGTAGGTAGCGGTGTAATTAGAATCGCGTTCAAATGGGGTTCGAAAGACTTCAGGACTAAGCGCTGAGGTAGCTGGCACCTGAGTACAACTAGCTAAGAATAAGCAAGATAATAAACTAGTGCAGAATAGTTCAATGTTGAAAATTTTCATCTTCAGTTTTGTCAAATGTCATTTAATTATCAAGGGAAATGTCCAAAAATTCGCAAACCAAAGAAGTTTAAGACAATCTTAACGTAAAGCCCTAAAGATAGAAAGAACTAAATATAATCTAGAATATGTTTTAATAATGCTACTTAGTCTTGGGACAAGTGTGTTGTTAATTAATCCTTAAAATGCAGAACATAAACCAACTGTTGGAGGCCCAAACTACGTAAATTAAGATATAGAAAAACCGTTAATTAAAAAGATTTCCCATGAGATTATACAAGCATTCTTTTTTAATTTTATTTCTTCTGACTTTTGGGCATTGGGCGCATGCTCAATATTTTGGTAAAAACAAACCAACCTACGAGTCTTTTGATTTCAAAGTGCATGAATCCCCTCACTTTGAATTTTATCACTATCTGGAAAATGAGGAAAAACTAAAGGAACTCATTAATGCCAGTGAACATTGGTATCGAATGCACCAGGCGGTGTTGAAAGATACCTTTACGAAAAAAAATCCCCTGATCTTATATAACGATCATCCGGATTTTCAACAGACTAATACGATCAGTGGTAACATTGGTGTCGGTACCGGAGGTGTAACCGAAGCCCTCAAAAATCGTGTGATCCTTCCTTTAACAATGACCAACCAACAAACCAATCACGTTCTAGGTCACGAATTGGTTCACGCCTTCCAGTATCATATGATCCTCAAAGGAGATTCTACTTCAATTCGTTCTTTGAGTAATTTGCCATTGTGGATGGTTGAAGGCCTGGCAGAGTATCTTTCTATCGGCCGTCATGATTCACATACGGCTATGTGGATGCGTGATGCAGTGCTACAAGATGACGTTCCTTCTATTAAAAACATGGCAAATCCTAAATATTTCCCTTATCGATACGGCCAGGCCTTCTGGGCCTTTTTGGCCGGCACTTATGGTGATCAAGTGATTGAACCTTTTTTTATGACGACTGCCCAATACGGAATGGAGACGGCTGCACGTCGAGTGTTGAACACGAATGTGAAATCACTTTCCGGCATGTGGGAGGCTGCGCTGAAAACGTATTATGAACCATTCTTGAATAACGGAAAGGAAAGAATCATTGGTAAGAAATTGCTATCAGAGCAAAATGCAGGGAATATGAACTTGTCACCGGTGCTTAGTCCCAATGGCCGCTATGTCATTTTCCTTTCCGAAAAAGATTTATTCTCTTTAGACCTCTATCTGGCGGATGCACGTAATGGAAAGTTGATCCGTAAAATAGCCAGCACAACCAAGGAAAGCCATTTGGATGACTTCAGTTCTATGGAATCAGCAGGTACCTGGTCACCGAACAGCAAGGAATTTGCCTTTGTCGCAGTGAAAAAAGGACAGAATGTCCTGGTGATTAAAAACGTAGAAAATGGAAAGACGATAGAGGAAATCACGATAAAGGATTTACCGGCGTTTGCCCATCCGGCTTGGTCTCCTGACGGAAAAGAAATACTATTGAGTGGTCTTCGGCAAGGACAGACAGACCTGTTCCTGCTAAATTTAAAGACTAAACAATTGCAACAGCTGACAAATGACCGCTATGCCGAAATCCATCCGGCCTGGTCAGTAGATGGACGGCAAATCGTTTTCGCAACAGATCAACTCAGTCAGAATAGCGGGCGTCATCAGGGTAAATGGACATTTGGTCTTGCCACCTTTGATGTGGAAAAGCAACAAACGGAACTCATCAATATATTTCCCGGAGCAGACAATTTGAATCCACAGATTGATCCTGCTGGCCAGATCCTGTTTCTTTCGGATCGGGATGGCTATCGTAACTTATACCGCTACGACCCAGAGACAGGAACTGCGTTTCAGTTGACGAACCTGGTGACGGGCATCAGTGGTATTACCAAATACTCTCCGGCATTTAGTGTGTCACGGAAACGGGATCGCGTTTTGTTCAGTCATTACTATGATGGCAAGTATACCGTTTATCAAAGTAAGCAGGAAGAATTACTCCAACAAGAAATACCCGTAGATTCTGTAGAGATGAAAGCTGCGATACTTCCGGTTGTTAATCCTGAGTTGCTGGATGTTGTCAATACGAACTTGTCCAGACAAGATAGGTTGACAGAAGTACCGGAAAGTGAGCTTCAGGAAAAAGCCTACCAAGCTAAATTTAAATTGGATTATGTAAGTGGAGGCGCGGGTGTTGGTGTGGGTAGCAGTCCTACTTTTGGTACAACGACGGGTTTGGCAGGCGGCGTGAATATGTTGTTTGGGGATATGCTTGGCAAAAACCAATTATTTACGGGTGTCTCCCTGAATGGGGAAATTCAGGATGCCGGAGGCCAGGTAGCGTATTTTAATCGTAACCACCGCATCCATTGGGGGGCAAGCCTCTCTCATTTGCCTTATCGTTCCGGATACTCTGGTTATGCAGGTACGGATATATTAACGAGTGAAAATGGCGACCGTATACCTGTTGATGTTTACAAAACTCAACTTTGGCGAACTTTTGAAGAGAAAGCCTCCGTGTTTGCGCAACTGCCGCTTAACCGGACCCTAAGATTTGAGGCGGGAGCCGCCTTTACTCATTACCATTATCGGATAGACGAGTATACGGATTATGTAAATAGCGGTTTTGTAGTCTTGCAGGAACGAAATAAACTAGATGCACCTAGTGGCCAAAATCTGGGCAGTTTTAATGCTGCTATCGTTGGGGATAACTCCCGGATGGGTTTGACAGCCCCTTTGATGGGACAACGTTATCGGTTGAGTGCAGAATATTTTATGGGTGATTTTAATTTTACCCAAGTGGTGGCAGACTATCGAAAATATGTTCGAATTAAACCTGTCAGCGTAGGCTTCCGTGCCATGCATTGGGGAAACTACGGGGCCGATCAAACCCGGCTGAGTCCGTTATTCATTGGTAGCCCGTGGTTAGTTCGTGGCTATAATACCAGCGATTTTGCCCGGCTGGATGAGTGGGGGTTAAGTTTTAACGAGTTAACCGGAAGTAAAGTGTTGGTCAGTAATTTTGAAGTTCGCCTTCCTTTTACCGGGCCCAAACAATTAGCCTTGATTAATTCGAAGTTTTTGTTCACCGATTTGAATTTCTTTGTCGATGGAGGGATAGCTTTTAATGAGTTCAGTCAGTTGACTGGAACGGATAACGGAGAGGTCTCCCTGCTGAAAGCAAAACCAGTATTTAGTACGGGGATGTCTTTGCGATTAAATTTATTTGGTGCGATGATACTAGAGCCTTATTATGCCTTTCCATTGAGAAAAAACACCCGGGGTGTTTTTGGTCTGAATATCATTCCGGGTTGGTAAGTTCCGCAAGGGAAGATAGATCATAGAGGCTGGTACGAAGAAAAGCTCTGGCATTAAATCGATGCCGGAGCTTTTCAATTTTTTAGTCATAAGTAGACTTGTTCTGGCCCATCTCAATCGGCTGCAATGAGCAAATTTTATCCTGTAC
>CBDUIU010000538.1:0-3904 GCA_965367335.1 uncultured Saprospiraceae bacterium | reverse complement strand
TTCGTGTTTACCTTCCGCCTGCGACATCATCTTCTCAGCTTTATTCTCAGCCTCACTAATCAACTTTTTTGCAGTTAATCTTGCTTCGGTGATCACCAGGTCCGCTTTGGAAGTAACTTCATCAAGTTTGCCCTTATTGGCTCTCTTGAGAAGCATTTGCACCACAAAGTATCCGATGATTGCACCGACTACCAAGCCGATGACTAATCCCGTTCCTATGGTTATTGGATTCATTTATTTACGTGTTTGTATATGTTGAAAAAATTATTTTTGTATCGTTTAGGGTTTCCCCTTTTTAATATTTAGGTTTTATGACAATGAGAATGCGTTATTACGGGTTCTGTTGTCGACTTTGTCGACGGTTATTACGGGTTATATACTTATGCGCTCAAAAATCTGACGATTTTTTCGGAGCATTTGGCTTAGAATGTAAGCACAATCGCTTGAGTTAAACCACGCATTAACCCGGTAAAGTTAAAACCCGGAATACCTGGAAAACAAGCAAAACGATGTTTTCTTTAACCCGTAATAACGTTAATCGAAAAAGAAAAAGGAAAGGAAAATCATTGAAGTAAGTGATCCAATAACTCGTCCAGTTGAAGGACTTTATCGGACAATTGGGATTTTTGGGATGCCTCCTGGCCTTGACTGGCTTTATGTAAATCCACCGCATAGGTGAGTAAGGCCATAGAGAGGCAATCTTGTTTATCCTTTGTGCTATAGGTCAGTTGAAAGCGGCTAATCTTCTCATTTAACTCCTGGACGATGGCACGGATGGCCTCCTCGTCGTCTGCTTTTACTTTCAACGGGTAGGGCCGACCGGCAATTTGTACCGTAATATGGACTAAATCTGCTTGCTCTGACATGCCCTAACTATTTTGTAGCCACTCAATACATTTATCAATCTCGTCAATGTATTGATCAATTGCTTTTCTTAACTTCTTTGACCCCTCAGGATCTTCTTCTCTCTTTTTAGATAACGCTTTTTGAGTTTTCAGTAAGTTCTGCTCCATATCTCCAACGAGTTGTTGTTGGGAAAAGAGCTCCTTCTTCAACTGTTTATTCTCTTCCTGCAAAAGTGAATTCTCATTCTGGATGCGCTCCAACTTCAAAGCCAGCTGTCTGACTTTCAGCTCAATCCCATCTACTTTTTGCAGTATTTCTTCCATGGTATTAAGATACTCCCTCCTGGGAGCTTACTTTCATTTGTACACTTCAAATGGTGTATTGACCTATTTACGGATCAATGCCCCTAATTGTTCTTCACAAGAACGAATAAGCTGAGACATTACCTTCTCAACTTCTTTATCCTTGAGTGTTTTGGTATTATCCTCGAAAACTAGTGCGATGGCATAGGATTTTTTGTTTTTTCCTAGCTGCTCCTCGTTTTCATACACATCAAACAGGGTAATGTCTTTTAATATTTTCTTTCCTGCTTTTCTGGCAATTGCCTCTACATCTCCAAATTTAATACTTTTTTCGATAACTAAGGCCAGATCACGGCGAACACTTGGATATTTGTTAAGCTCATAAAAGTCTACGCGGTGCTTTTTCAAAGCTTTCAATATGGCATCCCAATTAAAATCTGCATAGAAAACTGGCCGTTTGATGTCCATTCCTCGAATAATTTCTCCCTGTACCTGTCCAAACTCAACCAGCATTTGTGGTCCACGATGATATTTCATTCCATAAGACCAAACTGTCTTATCTTCTAGTTGACTTTGCTGGTACCCACTGAGATTCAGGCGACTTAGAACCATTTCTGCGTATGCCTTTAAGGAATAATAAGATACTGCTGATTTATCCGCATTCAACCAGCTTTCCGCGAAACGTTGTCCGGTGAGAAAAAGGGTCAAATGTGATTGCTCCTCAAATCCTTCTTCGATTTGCAGGTAGCTTTTACCAAACTCGAATAATCGAAGATCTGATTGTTGACGGTTTTGGTTACGCAGCACTGCTTCCAAGCCGGACAATAGCATGGTCGGACGCATTACATCCAGTTGAATATTGGAGGTATTATTGACAAAAACCAATTTATCCTTTTCCACAATATCCATCTTATCAAAGTAGGTGGATTGAGTTAAAGACAGACCCATGATCTCATTGAACCCATTACTAGCCAATAGGTCACCGATCATATTATTTACCTGCTGCTTGTCCGGTTGTGGGCTGGTCACGACCGCCGCTTTGATATAACCAGGCTCTTCTACGCGGTTGAAGCCATAGATTCGAAGAATTTCTTCGATCACATCTACTTCCCGCAACACATCAGCTTTATCTGTTGGCACCGCTACCCGGAAGCCATCTTCATTTTCGCTGAGTATTTCCATATCCATCGCGCGAAGGATATCTTTAATCTCCTTCGGAGAAATAAATTTACCGATAAGTCGATTCACCTGGGCGTAAGTCACATCAATTTCTTTCCGATCGATCTTAACCGGGTAAATGTCTACGATTTCGGAAGCAATCGTTGCACCTGCCAGCTACTGCATTAATAAGGCAGCGCGTTTGAGGGCATAGATTGTTCCGTTGGGATCTGCTCCTTTTTCAAAACGTGTAGCCGCATCCGTCCGCAATCCATGTCGGGTACTGGTACGGCGAATCCACCGGGCATCAAAGTGAGCGGACTCCAGGAAGATTTTAGTTGTTTTCTCTGTTACTCCTGAGCTAATACCTCCGAAAACACCGCCAATACACATTGGTTTGGCATCACCATCACAGATCATCAGGTCTTCATTGCTCAGGCTCCGTTCTTCTTCATCTAAAGTGACAAAGCGGGTACCTTCAGCCAGGGTTTTAACAATGATTTTATTCCCTGCGATGCGATCCGCATCAAAGGCATGCAGCGGCTGACCCGTTTCGTGGAGCACAAAATTGGTGATATCAACGATATTATTAATGGGCCGAACATCAATGGCCCGAAGTCGATTTTTTAGCCAATCGGGAGATTCGCCAACTTGAATATTAGTAAGGGAGACACCGCTGTAACGAGGGCAGGCCTCGGTATTTTCTACGATTACCGGAATCGTCAGTTCGGTATTGTCTACCCGGAAATGATCAACCGAAGGAAGTTCAAGTGTATTACTCAGACCTTTGTTGATTTGGAGGGCAGCAGCAAGGTCGCGAGCTGTACCGATATGAGAAGTGGCATCAGAACGGTTAGGGGTCAATCCAATTTCGAAGATGGTATCTTTTTCAACGGCAAAATATTCTTTAGCCAGGGTACCAATGGCTACGGTTTCAGGTAAAACGAGGATGCCGTCATGTTCATCACTGATCCCAATTTCATCTTCTGCACAAATCATCCCTTCGGATACTTCGCCCCGTATTTTTCCTTTTTTAATCTTAAACGGATTACCTTCTTTATCGTACAAGGTAGTTCCAACGGTGGCAACGACGACTTTTTGTCCCTGGGCTACATTGGGTGCTCCGCAAACGATACTAAGTAACTCTGAATTACCCACGTTGACCTTGGTTACGGAAAGTCGATCTGCATTAGGATGGCTCCCACATGCTTCAACCTGGCCAATTACCAAGCCTTCCAAGCCTCCTTTTATGCTTTCAATTTCTTCCATACCCTCTTCTTCTAATCCGATACTGGTTAACACCTCAGCAATTTCATTTGCCGGCAGGTCCGTGTGTAAGTATTGCTTTAACCAATTGAGCGATATTTTCATTCTTTCTTTTGTTTGATTTGCTAAACGAATTCTGCAAAAAATTGGTTCTTTTTTGAGAATTGTTTTATTAAGGGGCAAAGATAGGGAATAGTAAAAGAAATTTTAGCCCGGAAAAATGTAATTGCTGAATTAGAAAAGACGAGCATAAGTAGTTGCCGGAAGGATACTTTCCGGAAGGGAGCAGTCAAGGCAATTATCAGGAAGGGAAACCTGGGGTGACCCAAGTT
>CBDUIU010000537.1:0-3918 GCA_965367335.1 uncultured Saprospiraceae bacterium | reverse complement strand
TCATATCTGAAATTTTCGTTGGCACAGATCACTATGGGAGGGAAGTCATTAAAGCTCGGGCTATTGTTACAAGACTGTTGAGATTCAGGTGAGATTTCTACAAAATATGTCGATCCGGACCCTCCGGGGTCATAAATATTACTAATTGTTGCATTCCGACAACAACGCTGATAAACAACAAAATAGCTTTCAGTTGTTAAGATGGGTAATTCTTTAATAAACGTATAAACCCCTTCTTGCACACATACATCCGTTGGAATTTCTACACAGGGATTGTTAGCTAAGCTTGGCTCTAAGTCCTCGATAGTTGGTGGAGGTAAAGCGAAATCTTCTTCTACCATTACCGTATTTCCGGCGTTTCCCCGGTAAAATGTGATATAGCCGGTTCTTGCATTTCCTTGATTACTTGAATCAAATCCAGCTCCCCCACCCTGGCAATCCCGATAAACTTTCATGGTGAATACGTAGACCATTGCTGTACTATCTGCATTGAACCCTGCACACTCATAAGTCATAATTCCACCTATGATATGCGCTGCCCAGGTAATGGAAGCAATAAAAATAAGTAAACAGGAAAGTAGTAGGCGTTTCATTTCGTTTTGGTAAAAACTTGAGCTGGTTAATAGAATTAGTTCCTAAATTTAAGGTATTCCATTAGGTGTATTCGTATTAATTTAAAAAATTGCGTTTGTGTAGGTATGTAGAATAGCAGTCAAAAGGTATGGAAAATGCCTATTCTAACAAAATGATTGGTAGCAGTTTTTCCCTAGAGTGTTGTTATTGGATCAAAGTTACAAAACCTTGCCCAGTAATTTGCTTACTATTTGGGTCAATAAATGTAATTAGTCAGACATAGCCGTTATTCTATTCTGAGCAAACCCTAAGCAGGTTTTTGAACAACCGCTGCTCAAATCATCGTTTGGTGAAGCAAACTTAATATGTATTAGGTAGGTAAATTTAAAGCAGCAAAGGTGCTTGTTCTAGCTAAAAGGCTCGCTTCTAATTAACGAATTAAAGTCACAAAACCTTCCTGCGTATTCAATTGTCCTCTTGGATTCCGATAGTTTAGTAAGTAGACATATACGCCATTAGGTGAGATTTTACCACTATTATTTTTTTTCCCATTCCAGGCTTCCAGTGGATCATTTGTCTCAAAAATCATCTCTCCCCAACGGTTCCAGATACTCAGTTTAAAATCTTTGAGTCCGTCGACTAATCCTTTCCCTCTGAAGAAATCATTGACACTATCTTCATTTGGTGTAAATGCATTAGGTAGAAAATAAGTGATTTGAGGAATTACATCAATTAGTTGTATCATGGTGTCCATACACCCTGACATATGCGTAACAACCAACTGAACCGTTGTCAGTCCAGTATCCGGAAAAATGTAAAACGGATGTTGAGCAAAACTTCTGGATTCGCCGCCAAAAGTCCATTCCCAAGAGATTGCATCAATGGATTGATCGGTGAATTGGACTTCCGGATTAAAATTAGAGACCTCTTCCGGGCTAAAGGTAAAATCTGCTACTGGATTTGGAAATGCCGTAATCCAGTCCTCCCAGCTTGTACTTATTTGGCAACCCAAAGGAGAAGTTATCTCAACCGACAAGGAATAAACGCCTTCATTTTCGTAGGTGTGGCTCGGAGAAATAGCCGTACTTCGTTGGCCATCACCTAAATCCCAGACAATGTCATAGGTCTCGTCAATCGGGCTACTTAGGTTAACAAGATTTACGGTGAGGGGAATACAGCCACTAAATGAACTTGGTTCTACTACAATAATTGGTGGAGCGGGAAACCACTCAATATCCCTAGCTGCTATATCAATACAACCATTGGCATCTGTTACTTGTAAATTGACTCGATAATCCCCAGGATCTCGGTAGAGGTGTTCGGGATTTCGATCATTGTCACTATTACCATCCGCAAAGTTCCAATTCCAATTTACGATGGTACTTCCTTCTGATACAGACTGATCAAAAAACTTAACTGGCCCCGCTACGCAGGTATCATAGGTAAAATCAAAATCAGCATTCAAGTCTGGTAAAACGCGGATATCTACAAAGGCTGTGTCGCCACAATCCGTAAAAGGATTTAATATCAAGCTACCAGAATAAACACCGGTATCTGGAAAAACAAAGGTGGGGTTCCAGTCTTCTCTATTTTCAATTGTTTGACCGTCAATATTTATCTGCCAAATAAACTCATCAATTTTATCACGCTGAAAACTTCGATTATCAAGGGTCACTTCTGTTTCTCCACAAACATTTACAACAAAGTGCATATCGGGACTGATTTCATCGGCATTAATTACCGCATCTACCAGAGGATCACAGTTAGCGACATTGAACTGGAAGTCCCGGCGGATTTCACTGAGCAAAACGCCATTTCTATATTCCCGTACACAGGTACCAACCACAAATTGCCCAAGTATGGTAGGAATGCCGGTCATCAACCCTGTGTTTCGATCAATCTGTACAATAGGATCTCCAAGCATGGGTACCTGAGCTGTGTAAGGAGGCCTAAAGAGCACATCACGAAAAGGGGGTGGGCAGGCAGGATCAGGACGAAAACCCTCGCAGGAAGTTGGATCACCTGGCTCAAACGCACCGAGTACACCCGCACCAATCAAAGGGTTACACATAGCATACTCCAATTGATCCCCTTCGGTATCACTTGCAGAATGATCAAAATTCAGTGGCTCGTTGGCACAGATGACGATGGGTGGAAAATTTTTAAATTCAGGACTATCATTGCGTAATCTTTGTGCAGCTTCTGTAATTGAAATGCTATAAGTTGCACCGGTACGATCAGGATCAAATATGTTTGCGATCGAAGCATTTCTGCAACAACGCTGATAAACAATTACATAAGCATTACTGATCACTGGCAAGACTACTTCAAACACATAAGAACCCGCTTCTACACAAATATCCGGAGGCAAGATTAAGCAGGGATTATTTGTTTCCGGAGGAATATTAACTACAGGTTGGATCAGATTGATTTTTAAGTCATTGATGCGGTCATAAAAGGAATCTGACACCTTTTCGAAGATCGAGACGGGTGCCAATATGTCAAAATCATCCATGGCAAAACGATTGCAATTCCGGTAGATCTTCATCGTGATCCGATAGCGGTTACTATTGGTCGCAGGATCATAGGACAACCAATTATAAGATAGGTCTCCGCCAACAATATGAGACGCAGTAGCCCCTTTTGGCAGCAACATTCCCAAGGCCAGCAAAGTAAAAAATAAAAGATGGTTTAAAGGCTTATGCATAGGGTTTCTGGATGGCAAAATACTTAATGTCCAATTGTAAGTTTTATCAAGTTCTAAATAGAACAAATAAAATACTAATAATTGTTCAGTAATGAAACCCCTTTGTTTGAGAATAGTTAATTCTTAATTGAATCGTGTCAAAAGAATGACACAAGTATTTGATTATAGTAGCTTTCTTATTTTACTAAAGTGACAAAACCCTTTTGACGTACCTGTTCTCCTCTAGGTCCGATGTATTCTAATATATAGACATACACCCCAAAAGGCGCTACGGTTCCGGTATTATTTTTTCGGCCATTCCAACCTTCGTATGGGTCAGATGTTTCAAAAAGTTTTTCTCCCCAACGATTCCAGATGTTTAAGCTAAAATTTTCCATTCCTCCAAATATACCAGCTCCTCTAAAATCATCATTCTTATCATCATTGTTAGGGGTGAATGCATTTGGCAGAAAATAGCGCACTTGTGGCTGTACATCAATGATGGCATAAGCGGTATCCGTGCAACCACTTAAGTGAGTTACGACTTGTTGTACAACATGTCTCCCTGTATCTGGAAATGAAAATATGGGATTTTGTACAAAAGACGAACCAAGTCCATTGAAGTCCCATTCCCACTTTGAAGCATCAAGGGACTGATC
>CBDUIU010000536.1:0-3921 GCA_965367335.1 uncultured Saprospiraceae bacterium | reverse complement strand
AACGCTTCCGTTAATCGGGCAGCCAAGTTACTGACTGGTACTCCGTATAGCCAGCCTAACAAAACGGACTGTTCTGGCATGTACCACAAGCTAATGGATCAGCTGCGGAATGACTGTCCTGAAGGTGAAATGCCTACCATTGACAAGGCCCGGTCAACCCGGGGACTTGCCGCCTGGTACCACAAAAAAGGTCAGTTCCAGATTGTTCATGACCCCTCGGCTATGGAGAAACTCATCCAGCCCGGTACGGTTATGTTTTACGGTTACGGTAAAAGGCTCGGGAAATATAATGCTTCAAACCTGGTAATGGATTCCTTGGTTACGCGTTATGTCGGGATCAATCATGTTTCCATTGTGACTAGTGTCAAGCGGGAAAACGGAAAAGTCGTTTCCTACGAAATGTTTCATGGCAGAACACCAGGTAAACCGGCAGGAATAACCAGTTCCCAGCGGGTCTATGATCGTCACCCGGAATTACCCATGTACGGCAATTGGAAAGAGACCTGGGTAGGTGTCGTAAAAGCGCCGATGCTACCCAAAGAAGAAGGTGGAGATGATTTGACAATGAGGTAAGTCCTCAAAATGCTTAGGATTCAAGGCGATCGAACTACTCAAGGTGGTTCGAGCGCCTTTTGTTTTTAATGCAGCTTGCAACTACTGCTTTTAATTATCTCTCCGAATTGCCCTGATCCAGGCCACCTCATGTTTCCACACCATAACTGAGGAACGAGTAACACAGTTGCTTTTTTTTCGTATATATTATCCCAAGCTATATTTAAAATTTCAATGCTTATTTGGAAGATGAATTTATACGTTAATTTCTCTTCTTTCATTACTATTGGCTAGAATAAAGTAAGTGGATATGTTATTAAGTCCCATCATCATAAATAGTGAGAATGGTTTGCCTAATGAACAGGTACATACGGTTAGACAAGATGCGCTGAATCGTCTATGGCTTGCCAGCCCTGCTGGATTGATTTGCTATAATGGCAACTCTTGCAAAACCTTTGATACCCGCTCAGGACTACAGTGTGTCGGACTTCGAACCCTTCATATTGCAAAGTCAGGCTTGATCTGGATTGGTACCGATCAGGGATTGGAAGCCATGCATATTAATGGTCAAAAGCAGGATTTGAACCTGGATTTTGAATGGACTTTCGGGATTGCAGAGTCTATTCACACTTCTGGTAAAAAGATTTGGGTGGGGACTTCTAACGGCTTACTGATCTTAGAACAGGAGGAAAACAAAACCAAGCTTATCGCTCAATTTGAGCTGGGACTGGTTCGAGATATCTTACCGTTGAGTGAGACTAAATCGTTTGTGGTTAGCTCTAAATATGGATTAATTGCAGTGGATAAATCAGGATGGAGCGTAATTAATCCAAAGTTGCCAAATGACGATGCCGTGCTTTGCATCAAAAAAACCATAGATGACCTTTTGCTCATTGGTACAACTACTGGTCTGTATGTCCTAAAATTGACCGGTAAAATAATTACTCGTTTTAGCCTACCTGAGCAAAATAATACCGTATCTGCAATTACCTTGGTCGGAGATGAGTGGTGGGTTTCCTTTAATCATGTTTTGATGCAGATCTCACCTGGAAGTAAAGGTCTACAAGTAAAAAGATCAATTCCACTTAAAAGCAGGATCAATGATTTGTACGTAGATCAAATCAATAATATTTGGGCGGCGACCAATAATACAGGATTGGCAAAGATTACTTGTTTAAGAGAAATGATAGAGCAGGTACCTACACAGGTAGAAGGTCCTGTTTTTGCCCTTAATCCCGGGAGAGATAATGAGCAAAAATTAGTAAGTGGCGATGGCTTTTGCACTCAATTAAACCTGGCTTCCTATAAATCAGCTTATCGTAATAAATTAGTTTCTGAGTTTCCTACTATTGTTTGGAATACCTGCATTGATCCTACTGATGAGGAAGTTATGTGGTTTGCCACCCAGGAGGGTCTATTTAAGTCTATTTCAGGTAGTAAGCCCTGGCCCTATCGGGCAAAAGATCCCCGCACCAATAGTCCAAACCGGGTATTACTTGCCAGGGAAGATGAAATTTGGCTGGGTACAATAAGCGGATTGTTTTGTCTGAAAAATGATAGGGTTGAAGAAATATTAAATGTTGAAGGGCAAAAATTTGGCTATGTCTATGCCCTTTCCTTAAATCAATACGGCCAGCTATGGGTGGGTACGCTTGGGCAGGGGCTCTGGCGAGAGACGGCTGAGGGTTTCGAAGCAGTTCGAAATAATGCCCTTACCGCCTTAGGCAACACCTATTCAATTAACACCAATGTTTTTGGTGAAACGGTTGTTTTACAAGAAGAACGAGTGGTCATTTTAGACCGAGACTTGAACGCAAAGGTTGTCTTTCAGTCATATCCCTTAGCGGGTTGGTCGGTAGCCTGGATCGATAGCCACAACATAGCGATAGGCACAAACCAGGGACTGGTGATCCTCAATGTGGCTCGACCCAAAGAGGTCTATCGTATTTCTGCTATTTTGGGGAAATCCAACTGGCAATTTACCAGTACTAATTCCCTACGGGTAACATCAGGAGGGAGAATATATTGTGGTATCAATGCCGGATTGTTTCTTTTTGATTATAAAAAACTGCATCGGTTCACTGCTCCGCCAAAAGTACATTTAGATCAGGTTAGCTGGAGAAATACGCAACCCAAAAGTGAGAACAATTATTATGAAATTATTACCGGTAAATGGTCGGTTAAGGCAACTGTTTTTGCTGCCTGGTTGATTGACGAAAAACAAGTTCAATATCGTTTTAAATTGGTTGGATTTGAAGAGGATTGGACGGATTTTGATTCGTTGACATCCTGTAGATACAACTCTCTTCCTCCCGGTGATTATGAATTATTAGGGCAGGCTTATACGCCACTAACGGGGATTGGCCCGGCCTGTAGCCTGATGAAAATGAAAGTTACTATTCCTTTCTGGTCTTCTACTATTCAACCGGCTTTGACTTTTTTGGGCACAGGATATAACACTTTGTTTTCGTCAAGTATCCGCAATAAGGATCTGGTAAAACGCAACGCCTTATTACAATCAGAAATAAGTGAGCGGATTGCCGCAGAACAAGAACTACAAAAATACAAAGCACAACTCGAAGAACTCGTCGCCAGTAGAACAGAGGCACTGGAAAAGGAAAAAGAAAAGGCAGAATCTGCCAATAAAATGAAGTCAGAATTTCTGGCGAATATGTCACACGAGATTCGAACCCCCATCGGTGGAATTATCGGCCTGAATAATATATTGGCTAAAACTAATTTGGATGACGAACAAGTTGACTATGTATCTAAAATCGAATATTCTGCCAGCCATTTATTACAAGTCTTAAATGACATTCTTGACATCACTAAGATTGAAGCAGGTAAAATGGAACTGGAGAACATTCCTTTCTCCGTAAAAGAATTGTTAAATGAGATCAATACTTTTGGAAAAATTAAAGCGCAGGAAAGTGGTATTGAGTTTTTGACCCATTTAGAATTGACCTCTGATGCGATGTTTATGGGTGATGCACTCAGAATTAAGCAAGTTCTGCTCAACTTATTGAATAACGCTGTAAAATTCACCCACGAAGGAACGGTTGAAATCAGTATCAAGCAAATCAATTCGATCAAAGAAAGTGCGGTCCTTCTGTTTGAAGTGTCTGATTCCGGTATTGGAATGACACCAGCACAGGTTGGCAATTTATTTAAAGCATTTTCTCAAGCTGACTCGAGTACTTCCCGAAAATACGGGGGCACTGGACTGGGCCTGAATATCAGCTATAAGTTTGTCAAAATGATGGGCAGCACCCTGCGGGTAAAAAGTGAATCGGGAAAAGGTTCAACTTTTCATTTTACCGTACAAATACCGTACAATTGTTTAAATTTGTTTATTATAAAATTACAAAT
>CBDUIU010000535.1:0-3924 GCA_965367335.1 uncultured Saprospiraceae bacterium | reverse complement strand
AATTCTGACGAAAATCTTTAGCATCTGAATGGTAGCCCAATTTTCGTGAACTACTTAAATCGTTTATTCAATTACTTACAAAGAAAAAGACATTAGAGGTAAGCTCAAATGTTTTAAAACATCCTCAAATATGTTGTACAACATATTTTACCTTAGCCTTCTCCCTTGAATCGTTTAGTGAACTAAAAACATAAGTTGTTGTTTTATCGCTTCAGTATTTTGGTTATCCTTCATTCTGTCCAAGTCAAGTTCAAAGCTTATCTTTGCCAACTTGCTGATGCAGAATATATTTCAGCATTGAATGACACATACATAAGTACGATCCATAATGATAAAAAAAGCACTACTCGCTCTTCTTGTTCTGATTATTCTCTCCTTCGCATACTACCAGGTTTGGTTTTTGCGCCAACCGGATCGACTGATCCCTAATGACGAAACCGTTTTCGTCAGTCCGGCTAATGGAAAAGTCGCAGCTGTCAAACACTGGACCCAGGACAGCTTAGCCTGGAACAAAGATTATGGTGTCGTGCAAATCCTTACCGAAGACCTTTCTTCCTCTGGCTGGTTGATCGCCATTGAAATGGATGTGACCAATGTCCATTACCAACGCGCACCCATCAGCAGCAAGCTAATCGATGAAACCTATACCGAAGGAAAATTCAACAATGCCTTGATCCAAACCAATGCCTTTGGCTTCCGCCTGGAAAACGAACGCAATACCCTGGTTTTTGAAACCCCGGCCGGACTCAAATACAAAGTCGTCCAGGTTGCTGGCCTGTTGGCTCGCCGGATCGTCGATTACGTGGAGCCTAACCAAACCGTCAAGCAGGGAGAGGTGATCGGGCTGATCAAACTGGGCAGCCAGGTGGCGCTAATCTTGCCAGAAGGTGTGCAGCCTGCTGTTCGAGTCGGTGAAACGGTGGTGGATGGCGAAACGGTGGTGGGGAAAATTGAAGAATAAAATTGCTTTGACCAGGTTCCTGTAATGATGGTTTCAGCAAAGACTGGACAACTCCATTACGAGCAGGTTAACACTTATAGTACTCGGACCTAAAAGGTAGTAATTCAACAAAATTTATTTTTTTTACCTAAAGCAACATCCACTCTTACCCTGGCTTTCGTAAATACTAATAAGTCCCGGAAGTTAATCGTCATGCGCACCCATTTAGGTTGATTTGGTTTGGTGCGATTGGCCTGGCCCATACGAAGTATGTTTTAAACACGCTAAAAAGACTACCTATTCTATTACCCTCTAATCTAACAGTAAAATGAAAAGAGTACTAGTGTTACTTTGTTTCATAGCCACTTTTATGTCCTGTGGTGAAAAACAAACCAAAGAACAAACAACAGCTGCACGTTTTGAAATTCCCGAACTTTTAGATCGACCGGAGCAGATCCGCTTAGGAAGTGAGTGGGATTTAGTTCAAAATAAATACGCAGCGCTTTTACAGCAAATTAAGGCAAACCCACAGCAAAGCGGACCTTTGTTAAGCTGTGCTGAATTGTTTATCAACGAAGCGCGTATAAGTGGGGAACACGGTCATTATTATCCCGGCGCTTTAAAAGTGTTAGAAAAAAGTCTCCAGTTGGCCAAGCCAGCATCTGATGAACAATTTCGTGCACTTTCCTTAAAAGCTTCCGTTTTATTGTCCCAGCATGAATTTCACCAGGCATTAGCTGTCGCAAAACAAGCCGTTCAACTCAATACGTATAATGCAGCAATCTATGGTGTCCTCGTAGATGCTTATGTTGAACTGGGTGATTACGATAAAGCCATTGCAATGGCAGACAAAATGGTGTCCATCCGTCCTGATCTGAGATCTTATTCCCGAATCTCTTATCTGCGAGAAATTCATGGTGACCCTAAAGGTGCCATACAGGCTATGGAAATGGCGGTGGCTGCCGGCTCGCCGGGCTATGAACAAACGGCCTGGACCCGACTGACCTTAGGTAAGTTATACCAGCGTTATGGTTCATTGCAGCAAGCGGAGAACCAATACAAAATGGCTTTAATTGAAAGAGAAGACTATCCTTTTGCAATTGCTGCGCTTGCAGAAATCGCCCTGGAAAAAAATG
The DNA here is from genome assembly GCA_965367335.1 of uncultured Saprospiraceae bacterium. Taxonomy (GTDB): domain Bacteria; phylum Bacteroidota; class Bacteroidia; order Chitinophagales; family Saprospiraceae; genus CBDUIU01. The sequence goes on along the minus strand of CBDUIU010000535.1, from coordinate 1,848 downwards.
AAATTGATCAAGCAGAAAACTTATTGCAGCAAGCTTGTTCGATCATTCCGGAGGTCGGTTTTTATCAACAACTGATGACCGTATATCAACAAAAAGAAAATCATTCAAAAGTTGACCAGTTGAAAAATGCCGTCTTAGAAATGCTGGCTGATGATGTTGAACACGGACATAATATGAATCTGGAATACACCACTTTTTATTTAGATCATTTGCAAGATCCCAAAACAGCTTTAAGCTATGCCCTGAAAGAATACGACCAACGCCCGCAAAATATTGATGTAAATAAATTGTTGTCAAAAGTATATCAGGCAACAGGTCAGGCAGATCTTGCAGAAAAACACCGTTTGCAGGCGATGAGGACAGGATCTAAAGATCCTGAACTTTTAAGGATAGCTGCTCAGATATCTCAAGCTGAATAAGAATACTTCATAGTGACAAATTAATAATCCCTTTTTTTCCATTTAAAATTTTTAAAACAAAAGCCTTATGTGTACCAAACTTACACAGAGGACTGGTCTGTCTTTTAGCAGGCTAATTACCCTCTGCTTACTCTTTATCGGAAGCACGCAATTCTTGTATGCTTCCAGTCACCGCGAAGCTCCGCTGATTGCAAATGATCCGTTGGCGGATAATACGGACCTTTATGCATTTCGCAGTCCGGATGATCCAAATACCATTACGATTATTGCCACCTACGTGCCTTTGCAACTACCTCATGGCGGACCTAATTATTATTCCTTCGGGGAAAATATCCGCTACGAAATTCACATTGACAACGACGCAAGCATCCCTGGCGATGAGATCATCTATCGCTTTACTTTTTCAAAAGAGAACCAGGACCCGACCACTTTTTTTAATATTCGCTTAGGTGCTCAGAATTTGAAGACGACCTATCTGATGGAAAAAAGTACAGATGGCGGTAATAGTTTTGTTACGGTTATTTCCGAAGGAATCGTACCTCCTAACAATATTGGCCCAAGGTCTATTGAGTCTATGGTAGGATTAGGAACAACGTATGGTGATCTGTTTCAACAAGCGATCATGATGGGGAATAGCGGGGAACGCGTTTTTGCCGGCCCGGTTGATGATCCATTTTTTGTTGACTTAGGTGGTATTTTTGATCTTGGAGATGCGCCACGTCAAAATGATGCACCTCGTGATGGTGTCGCCTGTTATAATGTAAGCGCCATTGCTATCCAGATTCCAATCGCTATGTTATTAAAAGCTGGTGCGCCTTCTACCCCTACCAGTATTTTAGATAGTGATTATGTGATTGGGGTATGGGCTTCAGCTAGCCGCCCGCAAATTCGTACGCTGACCACAACGGGTGAAGTCATGAATTCCGGCGATTGGATTCAGGTTTCCCGCCTGGGTATGCCTTTAACCAATGAGGTGATTATTCCAATAGGACAAAAAGACTTTTGGAATGCCATTAGCCCTCACGATGAAATTTCGGAGACTTCCCTGGATGAGTATTTTTACAATCCTGAACTAGGGTTGTACATGGATGATGCGTTGTTTGGCACAGCTGTTCCTGCTTTAGGTCCACTTCGTATTCAACGTAATTCTTTACAAGGATTTGACTTTGGAAATGGAAACGACGGATTGTTTGGTTTGAAAGGAAATCCCGCACTGGCCGGAACAGCTTTAGATGATGCCGTCTTTGGTACTTTGTTACTCCCCGCTGCGGGTAAGCCCCGCTCTGTTGACCTTTGGCCAATTTTTCATACGGGTGTACCCAATGTCAGGCCTTACCAATTAGCGACCGGAAAAGGTGGCGATCCACTTGCCGCCGGTAAACCATTTATCAATAATTTCTTGCCTAACGGTGGAGACATGCTTCGCTTG
>CBDUIU010000534.1:0-3924 GCA_965367335.1 uncultured Saprospiraceae bacterium | reverse complement strand
AACGGCCTATGATGAATATGGCATTAAAGCAATTAAATACAGCGCTTTGGATTATTTGTTAAAGCCGGTACAAGAAGAGGAATTACAAGGTGCGATAGAAAAATATAAGAACCGGCAAAATCGAAATATTTTGCCTGCTCAATTAGAGGTGCTTTTTCAAAGTTTTAAAAAAGAGCAAACGGGACAACGGAAAATCGCTCTGGCGACCAAGGAAAGTATTGAATTGGTTTCTCCAAAAGATATTGTTCTCTGTAAGGCGGATAATAATTATACGATGGTCTTTATTGAAGGGCGTAAGAAAAAACTGATCTCAAAAACGCTTAAAGATTTTGAAGAGATACTGGAAGACCATGCCTTCTTCCGGACCCATCAATCTTACTTGATCAACCTGGAGCATATGGTAGAATATATGCGGCAGGATGGCGGATATATCATTATGAGCAACGACCTCAAAGTGCCAGTGTCCAGAAGTAAAAAGGAAGAATTGATGAAGTTGTTTTAGGCAAAAAAGAAATGGAGGTAATTAAACCAGGTGGATGAAAAGTCTACTTTTTTGGCTAATTTTATTCCATGAAAAAATTTCTTTTCATTGTATGCACGACCATTCTGCTAGGCTTTTCCGGTTTCAGCGCACTACTGTTGGTATTATTTACCAGCAATATTTTAAGGGAACTGAGCATAGATCATCTTGAGGCAAAAAACGGACTTCTGCTATCCTGGGCGATCAACCTGCTATTATTGATCTTGTTTGGATTACAGCATTCGATAATGGCCAGGAAGGGATTTAAATTACTATTACAACAATGGATTCCCAAGGAATTGGAGCGCATGGTATTTAGTGTGGCCAGTTCAATTGTATTAATATTGTTAGTTTACCTCTGGCAGCCAATTCCCATTGTCTTGTGGGACATCCAGATCGAATGGATTAAAATTTGCCTGTATGCATTATTTTTTCTTGGGTGGCTACTGGTAATAGTAGCTGCTAATTTAATTGATCCGTTCAGTTTTTCCGGTGTACGGCAACTGGCTGTTTTCTTTTTGGGAAAAAAACCACAAGAGACTCAATTCAGTACGCCAATCGTCTATAAATTGATCCGGCACCCGCTCTACCTTGGCTTACTGATCGCTTTTTGGGCTACACCATTGATGACACTTTCTCACTTCCTTTTTTCACTGGGTATGACCATTTATATCTGGATTGGTATTGCTTATGAAGAAAAGGATTTGGTGGAAAGGTACGGCGATGAATATCGGGAATATCAGAAGAAAACACCGAAACTCTTTCCCCGGAAGTTGTCCTTAAATTGATCTACCTGCTTTTCCAAATCCTCAAAATATCCTTCCTAATACTAAAGTCTCCTCGATTTTAAGGTGCTTTTGACTCATCTTTGGTTGGTATTAAATGCTTAACCTAGCTTATCTCTTGATTAATCCTTCAGCCAAAATGAAACCTCAAGTTTTTTACGCAGGCCTTAATCAATCCGTATCAATAGAAGATATGGATTGCTCTCTTCTTGATGTATCCATTGACAACCAAATCCCACACGTACATGAATGTGGAGGTAACGGAAAATGCACTACTTGCCGGGTGCGGATATTGGATGGTATCCATCATGTCAGCCCTAAAACACAGCTGGAAAAACAAGCTGCCGATGCCCGGCGCTGGGACCCTTCCATTCGCCTGGCTTGTCAATGCTATCCGAATGGAGACGTAAAGATGCAGCGCCTGATCTGGTCGAGTGGGGAAGTGACCGAACTTCAAACCGAAATGTTACCAGAGGGTAGGGCAGAAGAAAGGCCAATCGCCATTTTGTTTTGTGATCTCAGAAATTTCACAAAACTTTCTGCCAGTAATGCCAGCTTTGATATTGCTTACATGCTTAACCGTTTTTATACGGTTTTAGGTGATCCGATACTGCAAAATAACGGCATCATCTATCAATATGTCGGTGATGAAATCATTGGCGTATTTGGGACAACCGGAGGAAAAAAGCAAAAGAATTGTACGGATGCCATCCGGGCTGCGATCGGTATGCAGTACGCGATCGACCGACTGAATAAGATCGAACTAAAAGATTTTGAGGTCAAGCTGGAAATGGGCATTGGTGTCAACTACGGTCGCGCGTTTATTGGTCATTTGGGACATCCGACCCGAAGACAATTTTCCGTCATTGGGGATCCGGTAAATGTGGCCAGCAGAATCCAATCACAAACAAAAAAAACAGGAACTAAGATCCTCATTTCAAAATCGGTTTACAAAAGTCTTACTCCTGAGTCTGTTGTGATTGGGGAATCCTTCAGGCCTTTGGTAGCAGGGAAGGAAAACCGACTGGAACTATATGAATTATTAGGTTTCAAAGAAATGGATTTGCAATTAGAGTTACAGTCATCTTTACACATGATGTTACAGGACGAGGATCTATTCGCAAGTGTATTTTATGAAAAGATTTTCGAGAAAGCCCCGCATGTAAAAGCAATGTTTAAGAATAGTATGTTGGATCAGGGGCGGCTATTAACCCATATGCTAGGCAGTATCGTCTATTCGCTTTCCCGGCCAGAACATTTAATGATGGGATTAAAAAAGCTGGGACAAAGTCATTATCGGTATGGAGTAAAAGACGAATATTATCCCTTGGTTAAAGCCACCATGTTAGCCACCATCGCAGAGATATTAGCGGACCTTCATACCCCTTTAATACATAAAGCCTGGGGCCAAGCTTTGGATTTTGTCATCGAAGGCATGATGAGTTGGAAGGAGGCCCCTGCTTCCTGATTTTGAAGAAAAGACTGACACATTTGAATAGGCTTTACAGATAGAATAATTCAGATTCTCTATATCGGCATAAATGATTGATAAAATAGACCCGGATCATGAACGCATGCTCGTCGAATATTGAATACATTTGATCAGAAAGGTTGTATTTTGCCTACCAATAAATGACACCTTTCAACATGATCCAAGTTAAAAACCTCCATTACCAATATCCCGGTGCAGCAGGATTCGCCTTAAAGGATCTGAATTTTTCTATCCCGAAAGGAGAAGTTTTTGGTTTCCTCGGCCCCAGTGGCTCCGGGAAAAGTACGACGCAAAAAATATTATTTAAGCTGTTAAGTGGCTACCGGGGACATGCATTGATCGAAGGGAAGGAAATAACTGCCTGGGGAAAACAGCTCTACGAAAAAATCGGAGTTGCTTTTGAATTGCCCAACCATTATCTCAAGTTAACCGCTTTAGAGAATTTGAATTTTTTCAAGGGGTTTTATTCTAAATCTAAAAATCCACTGGAATTGCTTGATCGGGTGGGGTTGAAAAGTGATGCGAATAAAAAAGTAGGTGATTTTTCCAAAGGCATGAAAATGCGTTTGAATTTTGTGCGGGCATTGTTACACGATCCGGAAGTCCTTTTCTTAGATGAGCCGACTTCAGGGTTGGACCCTGCCTTTGGGCGGATGATCAAGGATATGATCTTAGAGTTAAAGCAAGCTGGGAAAACTATTTTTATTACAACGCATAAGATGTACGACGCGGATGAATTATGCAATCGGGTAGCTTTTATTGTCGATGGTGAAATCATAGTGGAGGCTACACCAGCGCAGTTAAAACAACAGTACAGTAACCATACTGTGGAGGTTGTATTGCAAGGGGACAAGCAAAAGCATTTATTTGCTTTATCACAGCTGGGGCAAAACGATAAATTTCTGGCATTGATCCATTCTCAGGAAGTCGAAACGATCCATTCAAAGGAAGCGACATTGGACGAAGTATTTCTCAAGGTCACCGGAAAAACTTTGCTACCATGAAACAGTTCGTACACTTGTTGATGCATGATTTTCGATTACTTCAGCGAAATAATATTATTGTCATTTCGATTGCCGTATCTGCCCTTTATGTGGGTGCTTTTATTGGCTTAAGTACGCTTGGAG
>CBDUIU010000533.1:0-3931 GCA_965367335.1 uncultured Saprospiraceae bacterium | reverse complement strand
GAATGTGAGAAAGTCTTGGGAGGTTGGAGGTTGGTTTTTTTGTGAGTGTTTTTTTGGGGAAAGAGTGTTTTTGGGTGGAAAAGTGTTTTTGGGGGACCGGTTAAAACCGGTTTAGCTTGCCCAGCTGAAGCTGGGGGGACTTAGCGTTTTTCACTTACTAAGACAAAGGCCGGAGGAATATTAATAGGCACCCAGTTAATATCGACATTTCCAAAAATCTTCTGGTACATTTTCTTCATCAACAGTGAATAGTGAATTTGAACATAAGGAGCTCCAACTTTCATATGCTGGTGACAAGCCCCTACTATACGATAAGATAATTCATCTGGTAAAGATACAAATGGGATAGCCGAAATGACACAATCAATTTCTTCAATTCCTTCTTCCTCTAAGTATTTGCCTAGATGTTCTGCGGAATCCTGAATAATCCGCATACGATCATCCTTGATTTCATTAATTTTTTCGCAAAACAATTGATTCACTTCAAAGGTAAGTAGCCGACTATCAGGGCTCATTTTTCTCAGAATATGCTTAGTAATTACCCCATCTCCAGCACCTAATTCAACCACATTTTTAACTTTCGAAAAATCTACTTGTCCGACCATCTCCCGACAGACATACTTCGAACTGCGCGCGAGCGTGCCTACCGTTCGGAGATTCCTGATCCCCTCCCGAAAAAACTTCATTGAATTCATATCATACTCGAATTTATTCCCGCAAAAACTTATTCAATAAGTAAAAATTGAATAAAAAAATTGAATTGCAACAACGAAGATGAGCTTTTTTAAAAACAATCCAAATTATTTATTTGGAAAAGCAGTCATCCTTAGCTTAAAACCCATAAGAAATGACATTAAGGGGCCGTTTTCGCTAAATAGCTATACAAATCCGGATAAAGTCCAGAGTGAGTCATGGCTTTATCCCGATCAATGCGGACACCATTGAGATAAGGTACCACAAAGGCATCCTGTACTCCTTGTTGTTTCAAAGCACTACGTAATTGATCGGCAGAATCAAAGGTTTTGTAAAGACCTAAGGTATATTTTAATATTCCATCTTCTGCAATGCCCTCTACCATGCCATCGGGAAATTGGCCAAGCAGGTTGCTATTGTACATTTGTTTGATTGCGGCAATCTGTACTTTATAGGACAGTCCGGCCGTCACCTGGCTAAAATAAGCATAACGGTCATCCCCAAAATTACCGGTGTTCGGTAGTTTTTGGCTCACCCGAATCGGAAGATTATCCGCATTAAAAACCCCAAAATCTACTCGCCGATTATAGCGTTTCCCCAATGGATTTGGCCCACTTTCCGTTTCGCTTTTCGCAATAGGATAAGCTGCGCCAACACTGCGGAACTGAATACGATCTGCATTGATCCCATTGGTTACCAAGTAATCAATAACCGGTTCAATGCGCTTGGCAGAAAAATAAAGGTCATACTGCCGGGGGCCATCATAGTTTGAAAAGCTGGTCAGTTGCAATTTTAATGGTGCATACTTTTTCATCAACTTGGCCACCTTGTTTAACTCCCTCATATTAGCAGGCGTCAAAAGATTTTCATCATCACCAAAATAGAGCGGGTTGAAACGATATTCTTCTATTTCTTCCTCCGTAAAGGTAATTGGATTTTGAGAGGCTAGATCAGGTAACTGCAATAAAGGCTCTCCTTCATTCGTGGTGGCAACATTATTCAGTGCCAATAAATCAGTAAAAGCAGGACCCCTTCTGTCCGCTAATTGTTCTTTTCGTTCATTTTTAAAATAAGCGGCATAGAGGTCGAAACCACCTTTGCTGTCCACTTTCCGAGAAGAAGCAAAATATGCCGTCATGCCGTTTTTTGTCAATCGGAAATGCTGATCATCGCCCGCCGAATTAATTGGTAACCCCAGGTTTTCCGGTAAAGTCCAATTCAATGTGGACTCATCGAAACGGCTTGTCAAAATATCAAAACCTCCCATACTTCGATTGCGATGATTCGTACTAAAATAAAGCGTTCTTCCATCTTGAGCCAAATAAGGCGTTCTTTCGTCATAAGGGGAATTAATATTAGGGCCCAAATTTTTAGGTTCTTCCCATTGCCCATTTTTCAGAAGCACTACATACAAATCACTACCACCATAGCCACCATCCCGCCGACTTGAAAATAAGAAAATGGAATCTTGAAAAATAAATATATCCCGGTCTCCTTCTTCCCCAATGATGGGACCATCTAAAGGAACAGGAAACAAAGGACGTTCTTCGTTATTTACTTTAAAAGTGTCCACCAATATTTCGCCACTGAATTGGTTATTTGTTTTCCAGAAAAAAAGAACGCCACCGCTTCCATTAAATCCCTGAATCACATCGTGTCGAGGACTATTAAGTAAAGAACTTAGCGGGGTGGTTGCGCCCCAAACACCATTCATTAGCACACTAGCATAAATATCCCCTGTGTAATGTCCATATTTTTCATCACGCAGTCCTTCTTCGTTTCTTAAACCACCGATATTACCACGACGGGCGGAAGTGAAATAAATTTTATTATCGTAATTAGGACTGAGAACCGGGCAAATATCATCCCCGGTGGAATTGATTTGGTTTCCTAAATTTTCGACAATTGCTAATTCATCTTTTGAAGTAATACGCATTCCATAAGCACAGCGTAGGATCAGGTCCTTAATACTTCTTCGCTCATCATCAGATAGCTTTGCCCGACGTAGATAGGATTTATAAAGTGCGATTGCAGATTTAAATTGATGGTTATGGTGAGCAGTGCGAGCCAAATAAAAATAAGCTTCTGGCTCCGGCTTTTTATTGTTATCTAAAACATACCTAAGAAAGCGATCCGCGTCGAGGAGTTCATTTTGATGATAAGCTGCTACGCCAATTTTGTATTTGGCGTCCAGGTCGTTAGGCTCTAACCGGTGATATTGGCGAAGCAATCGCAAAGCCTCATCATACTTTTCCTGCTCAATAAAATTATCTGCTTCCTTTTTGAGTTTACGCGCAGATTTCTGGGCCTGTAATGGTAATATACAGGCCAGTGAAAATAAAAAAATAAAAGAAAGTCGAAACCTCATGATACCCGCAGAACGCAGAGCGTGCTGCTTTAAATATTTTGTTTGTCATCAAATTGCTCCAGATAATCTCCTATCCGGCGCAGAAAAGAGCCCCCAAGCATGCCATCCACAACCCTGTGATCATATGATAAGGACAAGAACATCATATGTCTGACGGCAATCAAATCCCCGTATGCAGTTTCTACGACTGCTGGTTTTTTACGAATAGCACCTACCGCTAAAATTGCGGCCTGGGGTTGATTGATTATGGGCGTTCCCATGACGTTACCAAAAGTACCTACGTTAGTCAGTGTGAAAGTACCATCCTGTATCTCGTGTGGTTTCAATTGATTTTTCCTCGCCCGCCCTGCCAGGTCATTCACCACTTCTGTCAAGCCGAGAAGGTTGAGTCGGTCAGCATTTTTAATTACCGGAACAATTAAGTTGCCGGAAGGCAAAGCAGCAGCCATCCCAATATTAATGGATTTTTTCACCAAAATATTTTGTCCCTCTACAGAAACATTAACCATTGGGTAATCTCGGATCGCCCTGGCTACTGCTTCTACGAAGATAGGAGTAAAGGTAATCTTTTGTTGATACCGCTTTTGGAAATCTTGCTTGATGCGATTACGCCAATTTACAATATTAGTTACGTCTACTTCCACAAAAGAAGTCACGTGAGGTGAAGTATGTTTTGAACGCACCATGTGATCCGCAATCAGTTTACGCATGCGATCCATCTCTATTAGCTCAACATCTCCATTTACACTGGTAACCGATGGTGCAGGGGTTGGTGTCGCGGGAGTACTTGGCTGCTTTGTTTGGCCGGGTGCGGAAACCGTTTTTGTCGAACGGTTTTCAACATATGCAAGAATATCTTTGATTTCTTTT
>CBDUIU010000532.1:0-3936 GCA_965367335.1 uncultured Saprospiraceae bacterium | reverse complement strand
CACAAAGATGGGCACCGCTTCAAAAAGAGACTTGTTGAGATTGTCGTATACGGTACGGCCACCAGCGAAAGCGATTTCGCGTTCACGGGAAGGGCCGCCGAAGATGATTCCTATTTTTATCATATGTTTTAATCGCTTTGCGATTTTTATAACGCTTGCTTACAATTTTGCCTGCCGAACCACACTAATCCTCAAAAACTAAAATTCATCAATCTTTTGACGAAAACAATACCTCAAAGTTCGGAATTTGACCTAAAATCTCAGCTAAAATCAATTAGGTACAAAGATAATGTGTTCGGATGGGTATCTTTGGGGTTTTCTAGTAAACGTTGTAGGTTGACGATTATTTGATGAAAAGCAACCGGAGGATTGAACGTCATTTGGTCGCGGCAAAGGTACAAAATGAGCAAGAACAAAGAGTTATTACGACTGGCAATTCCGAATATATTAAGTAATATTTCGGTGCCTTTGCTGAGTACCGTAGATACAGCGTTGATGGGCCATCTATCGGCAGTACATTTAGGGGCCGTGGGTGTTGGGTCCATGCTATTCAATTTTATCTATTGGAATTTTGGGTTCTTGCGAATGGGAACAACCGGCATGACTGCTCAGGCCTACGGAAGAGGAGATCGCCCGGGTATGATCCTAACTTTAAGTAGGGCATTGCTGGTAGCCATGGTATTAGCATTGCTGCTTTTAATTTTTAAAACACCACTGGATCAGGCCGGGATTTTTTTAATGAATGTTGAAGGAGGACAAGCAGCGTTAGTACATCGGTATTTCTCGATACGGATCTTAGCTGCACCAGCTTCCCTGGGGCTCTTCGCTATGATGGGTTGGTTTTTTGGGATGCAAAATGCAATTTATCCGATGTTGCTCACCTTTGTGATCAATGGAGTGAACATGGTAGTCAGTATTTGGCTGGTTCGGTATGAAGGAATGGATGTGGATGGTGTGGCTTGGGGAACGGTGATCGCTCAGTATACCGGTTTATTGGTAGCCTTGATTTTATGGTGGTATAAATACCGGAATTTTGTCCAGGAACTAAGTCGGGAATTAATGATGGAAATTGAGCCCTTCTTTAATTTTCTCAAGATCAATAGTGATATCTTTTTACGGACACTTGGCCTTACCTTTTCCTTTGGCTTTTTTTACAGTCAATCTTCCATTGCCGGCGCTCAGATCTTAGCCGTAAATGTTATTTTACTACAATTCCTGAACTGGATGTCTTACGGAGTAGATGGATTTGCTTATGCTGCAGAGAGTTTGGTAGGGAAATATGAAGGAGCAAAAAATCAATCCGGTCTGCGCCATGCTATCCGCCTATCTTTTGGTTGGGGTATGGCCCTGGCTTTATGTTATACCTTAGTTTATTGGATTTTTCAAGACCCCCTTTTAGGCTTATTTACCTCTGACCCTGATTTAATTGAAGCGGCAAAGCCTTTTGTCTGGTGGATGATTATCTTCCCCTTACTCTCCACCCCCTGTTATATTTGGGATGGAATTTTTATTGGTTTGACGGCTTCCAGAGCTATGCGAGATAGTATGGCCATTAGTTTAGTGTTTTTCCTGGGAAGTTTTTATTTACTATCTCCGATCTGGGGGAATCACGGACTGTGGATGAGTCTGCTGGTATTAATGGTTATCCGGGGTATCGTCCAAGGGTGGATGTACCTAAAAGGGTGGATAAACAGATAATTAGGGCAATGTTAAAAAATTCTTTATCTTGAGAATACTTTCTTATCTATGAGTTAACATATTCTTGGTTTTAACAGAAGGGCTTGTTTTGTTTTGTGAATTTAATGACAGAAGAAAATGGCCGATACTACTCATTCCTATATAGTCGCTTTTCAGGAAGAACTAAAGTTACTCTTATCTAAAAGCATAGTTGAAGTCATCAACAAGCTGAAGACAACTTTGCCTACCGATACCGATAAATACAATGCCGTTGTATTATTGGAAAGCCGTTTGAACGAATTGAATCTAAACAAGATTAAGGGGATTATTAGCAGTGATGAACTAAGCCTTTCTTATAACAGGATCCGCACGGATCTTTTAGAATTAATCGACTCTTTTAATTCCGAAGACTTTTCCTCGGGAAAAACAGTCAAGCCGAAAAAAACAGGAAAGATTCTCTATCAGATTCCTGGCAAAATGAAAGTCCAGGAAGAAGTAAAATGTGCGATCCGGATTGCTTATTCTGATGAAGCGATTATTCAAAACATTGAACTAACCGAAGATACTAAAATTGAATCTATTCGCATTAGCCAGATCATGCACGTCGGGCTACTTGATCCAGCAGCAGAACCCGTTTTTCAAATCAGAACCTATAGCGACAAAGAACAGTTTATCGAAAAAGATGACTATACGGAATGGATATATTATGTCACGGCCCTGAAAGCCGGTGCATTTCCATTGGTACTTAAAGTATCTGTTGTTGAAGTTATTAACAATGTGGAACGCATTAAAAACATCGTACTTGAGGAAACCATAAACATAACAACTGAAGCAGTTGTCCACGAACCAGTTTCACCCTATACCTCTGGAGGAATCGCTATCAATGCAGCTGTTCCTGCAGTCAGTCCCAGCCAAGCCAAACCTTCCAGAACCATTGGCCGGCCAAATACTAAACGCTGGCTCTCCGTCGTCGCTAGCATGCTACTGATCTTTAGCGTTTCTGTTGCTGTCCCCATGATCAAACAAGAAATGAGTTGGCGTCAGGCAAACTCAGCTCATACTATTGAAAGTTATCAAGACTATTTACAGGATTATCCCGATGGCAAATATCAGGAAGAAGCATTGTTCTTGTTAGCTCAGCTACAAGAAACAGCAACTTCCGATGTATCCGCTTTACCGGAGGTTGAGACAACAGCTGAACTACCAACAAAGAAAGAAGTAGAGCCACAACCTGAAGCATATGATCAACCCACGGTTAATAAGCAGGACAACTCCAGTCAGATCGAAAACTCACCCTTATCCACTGATAAAGACTTGGCTGTAACAACCACCGAGATTACCGCCTCACCCGAAGCGAGTACAACAGCCGACGCTCTGTCCTCTAAGAATGAAAATGAGGCATCGGTTTCTACAGTAGTAACTAAACCCGAAGTAATCCCAACCAGGGAATTCCGGACCGGAAGCTTTACGGATAGCCGTGACGAGCAACGTTATACTACCGTAAAAATAAAAGACCAGGTCTGGATGGCAGAAAACCTGAATTTCAACATGCCAGGTTCCTGGTGTTATAATAATGAATCCTCTTGTGGAACCACCGGAAGACTCTACCGCTACGGTGCAGCCATCGTGGCTTGTCCTCCTGGCTGGCACCTTCCTTCAGACGAAGAATGGAAAAACCTGGCGCTCTACCTGGGCGGCTACAATGACAAGGGCTTCAAAAACGGTAACCCCGTGGTATCATTCAGCAAGATGAAACACGGTGGCCTAAGTAATTTTAACATCCAATTTGCGGGTATACGGGATGACGCCGGGAACTACCAAACCAAGGGTACACTTTCGTCGTTTTGGACAAAAACAATTTCTACCCAGGGTGCCGCATATAATTACTTTCTTTCCACGGAAAGTCACTCTTTATTTAGAGACAATAACTCCAAACGAAGCAATGGTTATTCCTGCCGTTGTGTTCGAGATTAAGGCTATTGTTTCAAGCAGCCCTGGGTCGCCCAAAGTGTTCATAGATCAGCTCCAATTCTTCGGGGCCAGCACTGCGATTGCGGAGATGCAGGCCTTCTCTTTTCAGCCAATTATAAAAGGTTTTCCGAGTGACGCCATATTCTTTGGCAAGTTGGGCTCGTGTTTTTTCCGGTTTCATATTTATAACATTTTATGTGCGGACTTGGAAACAAAGCATTACCTCTTTCAGACGCTAAATAAAACTAAAGGTCTTCCTATGATTTAGCGAGCACCCCAAATCCGTTA
>CBDUIU010000531.1:0-3939 GCA_965367335.1 uncultured Saprospiraceae bacterium | reverse complement strand
CTCCTGAACTCGAAAAACTACTTTGGGCGCAGCATGGGTATATGTTAGAAAAATGGGGCTTTGAACCTACTCAAATAAAGCCGAGTAATAAAAAGAAACGAGTTCTTATCGAAGCCTCTAAGCTTTATAGTTATGATAATGACGGCATCAAACGTTACTTGACAGAACTCATTGGCGGCCTTTCTATAATCCTTCAGCATTTACCGGATTGGCAAATAGACCTCTACGACCGAAAAAGCATTCAGCCAATTTTAAAAACCCCGGAAGCATTGGAAACAGATGAGACAAACGCTGAATTTCGGTCAATGACTGATAAAGAGGCCATACTGAGGGACCGCCGAACTATGGGGTATGAAAAAAGCTTATTGCTTTTTAAAAATTTTGTCAAAAAAAGCATGCCTGCTTCTTTTTACGACAAACTATCCAACTATTATAAAAAAGGGCCTTTTCGCAGTTTACTTCATGTATTAAAACTTAGAGCTAATCGGATAAAGTTTAAAAAGAAGGAGGATGATATCTTCGCTGCCGTTCAGCAGGCAGACCTCGTGCATATTCCTTTGCCTCAGCATCTATCTGAAGCCGGAAAGAGTCAAAAGAACTTACTGGTGACGATTCATGATCTTACTCATCAGCTCTTCCCTGAATACCACACAAAAAATAACATCAAACTCGCGGAAGCTGGAATGAAAGCTCTGCAAAACAAAAATGCACATTTAATATCAGTCTCTCAATCTACCTTAACTGACCTAAAAACTTCCTACAATATTCCTGGCGACCGTTTGCACCTCTGTTATGAAGCTGCCAATGCTGCCATTTTTAATCCTTCAAAACGAGAAGAGGATATTTCCTGGTTAAAGAAAAAATACAATATCCCCGAAAGCCCCTACTTAATGTGCCTTTCAACCATTGAACCCCGAAAGAATTTAAAAAACACTATACTTGCATTTCAACGATTAAAAAGAGAGCACCCTGAAATATCGGGATCTTTGTTGATTTGTGGAAAAAAAGGATGGAAGACCTCGGGGATTTTTGAAGATATTAATTTGGATGATCCAAACCTGCATTTCACCGGATTTGTAGACGATGTTCATCTGCCGTATATCTATGCACATGCACGGGCTTTATGCTACATATCGCATTATGAAGGCTTTGGGCTTCCTTTGTTAGAAGCTATGAATTGCAGAACTCCTGTGATCTATGGAAATAATAGCTCTATGCCGGAAGTAGTCGGAGAAGGTGGGCTTCCAGCAGACTCCAATGACATCAACAGCATTAAAGAACAGATGTATCGAATCTTAACAGATGAAGAATTATGGGCAGAAAAATCTGAAGCAGCATGGCGGCAAGCATCAAAGTTCTCCTGGCTCAAGACCGCTGTAGAAACACTTGAAATTTATGAAAAAATAATTGACCAGAAATAAATGAGAATTGCCATCATTGCCGATCCCCTGGACAATCAACGCGCAGGTGTACATGTGTACACCCGGGAGTTGATTAACGCTTTGATGGCTCATGGCTCCGAACACGAATACATCTTACTGAGAGAAAAAATAGATCCGGAGTTAGAGATTCGCCAAATTGCTATTCCTAACATTCGTCTCCCAATTGGTTTTGCCTCAATTCGATTGTTTCTCATCATTCCGATTATTGTTCGTTATTTAAAAGTGGACGCGGTTTACGAGCCCGCTCATTTTGGCCCGTTTAACTTACCACGTCGAGTCAAGCGTATCACTATGATCCACGATTTGACGCCCATTCTCTTCTCAAAGTTTCATCGTTTTCACAGCCAATTATTACAAAAGATCTTTCTCAAAAATATTCTTCGCCGGGCGGATTTAGTGCTCTCAAACTCCCAAAACACCACTAAAGATCTGAAACAGGTGTTCCCGTTCACTAAAGATAAAATAGAAACTATTTTACTGGGAAAAGAAAATATTTATCATCCGACTTCATCTAAGTCTTTTCACGAATTAAATGCTATTGATAGACCTTATTTTCTTTACGTGGGCACAATCGAACCTCGAAAGAATTTATCTATGCTATTAGACGCGTTCGAAAAATTTCGGATTTTACACAAAGAAAAAATACGGCTACTTATTGTTGGTCAAAAGGGATGGAAAGCAGAAGAATTTTATGCGAAATTAGAACAACACCCATTAAGAGAAGACATTCTACTTACAGGGTTTGTTGAAAAAAGATATTTGCCAGAGTTGTATAGCCATTCCCTGGGCTTAATCTACCCTTCCATTTATGAAGGATTCGGTTTGCCAATTGTAGAAGCATTGTCTTGCGGCACCAACATTATCTGCCCGGAAAACTCAAGCTTAACAGAAGTAGGAGGAGACTTAGCTTTTTATTTTCCAACTAATGACACGGAAGCTTTAGTGGAACGAATGCTTTTGGTTGCACATCAGGGAAAAGAAGTTTTGCGAAGGCGAGCAGCTGGTCCACAATGGACAGAACAGTTTTCCTGGAAAAAGTATGCAACTTTATTTACACAGGCCTTAGAAAAGCTAAAATAAAACTGTACTTATCAGGACTAATAAGTTTCATTAAACCTCGACTACCACTTTCCCTATGGTCTGGCCAGACTGGAACAATTTAATCGCCTCTCCAATCTGTTCAAAAGGAAAGGTATGCCCAACGTGTGGTTTAGCAATATCTAACTGCTCAATTTCACTCAACAGTTTATTCATCAACTCTACTCTCTCGTATAAATAAATCAAGTTAAACCCCGCAACACTTTTGTTTAACTCAGCTAATGATTGTGCATCGATCTTGGGACGAGTAAAATACTTATAGAGTACCTTCGCATAATTCGGCCTTTGTCCAGGAGAAGCATATTGTGCAGCCCCATAAACGACCATCCGCCCTTGTGGACCTAACATTTTAAACCCTGCTTTAAAAATTTCTCCGCCAATACATTCCATTACCACATTAAGATCCCGTTCGCCCAGGCTATCTGATAAATCTTTTTCAAATCGATTAGAGCGTACAATTACTCGATCATAACCTTCCTTTTTACAAAAATCAACCTTTCGTTCACTACCAACACTACCAATCGTAAAGGCATCAAATTTTTTAGCAATTCGATTTGCCAGAATACCTACGCCTCCTGCAGCACTATGGATCAGTACTGTCTCCCCTTTTTCCAAACGTCCCAAATAACACAATCCATAGTATGCGGTCAGCACTTGAACCAGATAAGCTGCACCCTCAGCCATTGTCCAACTCTCCGGAACAGGAATCAAATATCGATAGTCTGTTGTTATATGTGTAGTATAAGCACCAAAGCGTGTTACACCCATTACGCGGTCCCCTATTTTTAAATGATTTATCCCTTCTCCCACTTGAATTACTTCCCCCGCATATTCTAAACCCGGTACAAAGATGCCTTTGGGCGTTGCACTATACAAGCCAAACATGGCGAAAATATCCGCGAAGTTCAGACCTATCGCTTTTACTGCTACGGTAACTTCATTTTTGCCTGGTGGAATTACTTCTTTTTCTACCGCCTTGAGGTTATTAATATTTCCTGCTTTGAGTTGATATGCTGTTCTTTTCATGCTTTTGCATTGTATTGTTTTACTTGTTTTGCGATTTCTAATAATCCAACCAGGGTGAGTTTTTTATCGCTATCATCAAACACTGGATTCAAGGCTTTAATGCGATCTGAAAGCCCACCGGTAGCAATTACTTTTGCTTCCTGCCCAACCTCTTTTTTCAATTGTTCGATCAGGTGTTTAACCATCCCGGTATACCCTAACATTACCCCAGCCTGGATTGCATGGATTGTGTTTTTACCCAAAGCAGATACTGGCTCTTCTAGTGGCACCTCCGGCAACTGAGCTGTATGGTGGAACAAGGACTCCACCGCAGTATTTAATCCTGGTGCAATGGCTACACCTCCAAGGTCACCATTTCCCAATACGGTAGTAA
>CBDUIU010000530.1:0-3946 GCA_965367335.1 uncultured Saprospiraceae bacterium | reverse complement strand
AAGGCCATAGCCAATAAAAGCGTAGTTGCGAACATCGTACTGGGGAAGTAGTGATTGTAGTTTCCAGGCCAGGGTCATACTGTCTTCCAGGTGTTGTCCATAGGCTAAAGAGCAGCCATAGAGATGAAGTTTTGGCCTTGGCTCCTGGGTGTTGATTTGCTCCCGGGCACGCGTTGCGCGACTATGGTCTGACCAGTGGGTAGCAGCGGAGAAGAGTTGATTGTTTTTATTGGTTGTAAATGAACCGATGCTGGAAGTGTAGCCAAGCAAACTGTCCGGAACACTTACATCGGTCGGTTGATAACTCAGTACGATCTGTTCCGGGTGGAAAGCACGGTAACCAATAATCAGGATAAAAATTTCTCCGGCCAGAAGTGCCAGAAAGATAGCGCCAAGAACTTTGCTGATTTTTTTTAACATAGTATATACTCTGATAGAATCGCCGGCAAATCTAGTAAAAGAAAATAGTAAATAACGAGCGCAGAATCTAAAATCGTTCTGATGGTGAAGGGAAGTGCGTTGAGGAAAATAAAGTTATAAAAAAAATAGTTTAAAAATTTTGTGAATAAAACTTTTTGTTTATATTTGTGTCGTCGACTTGCAAAGTGTTGGTGTTTAGGTAAGCCGCTGAAATTTTGACGCGAATAGCTTGGTGCACAATAGAGCTGTCCGTTGGTTGTAAGTTTCCATCTTAGGATAGGGTTTCATACCTGGCGGAAAAAAAAGCCCAGGATTTATCCGGATCTAACTAAAAAATTGATTGAACTATAAGCCGGTAAAACTACCTTTCTGATTTTACCGTTATATATTTATCAGGTCGTTCAGGCTAGTACCAGTCTGAGCAAATAAGCCGTAGCTGATCATTCTGACAGTTGCATTTTCCCTGGATTGATGACAAGTATAATTTTGTAAAGTAGTCACCATGAACTACTTAACTTCCTTCATATTATTCAACCTTTTTAAACCAAGCTACTATGACTTTACTGGAAAAAGCAAAAGATCTTCAGGCCATGCAGGCCCAAAATCAAACCATGGAAGCCTTCGAAAAGTATTACCACGATGATTGTGTCATCACTGAAATGGCCACCGGCGAAGTTCGGAAGGGCAAAGATGCGCAACGTGATGCCATTGTTAAATGGATGGAGGGTGTTGAAGAACTTCATGCTGGTGGTGTCAAAGCCATTACTGCAAACGAAGAAGATGGCTACACTTGTACGGAGACCTGGTTTGATTGTACCTTTAAAGGTTTCGGACGTACCAAAATGGAAGAGGTAGGGGTCCAAAAATGGAAAGATGGACAAATCATTGAAGAGCGTTTTTACTACAATATGCCGGGACAATAATCCTGACTGAATGTCCGCAAAGATCTTTTATGGCCTGGCAGTTTTGTCAGGCCTTTTTTTGGGATAACAAACCGGGATGATCAGACCAATGTCCATTCCTATCCAACCTTAGCTAATTGAATTTTCGCTAATAAGGCTAGCTCCTTGTGTGACCAGCCAGAGATAATCTTTTTCATATTAAAAATAAATCGTACATTTAAAGATTCTTCTCCAGCTATCCTTCTCCATTTATCTACGCAAACAAAAACACATCTCTATGTTTTGGAACAATCAAGAGAAAGGCCGAATATTTATTAGCTATCGTCGGGCGGATGCCCTGGGTTTTGCCGGTCGACTATCAGATACACTGGAAGATTATTTTGGCGATGAACGGGTATTTCGGGATATTGAAGATATCCAGGTCGGAGCAGATTTTGGAGAGGTGATCCATGAGAACCTGAATGGGGCCGATGCTGTAATTGTCTTGATGGGTTCCCAATGGTTGTCCATCGAAACCGGCCAAGGAGGTCGACGACTGGAACAACCAGATGATTGGGTAGCCAAAGAAATTACCGCAGCCTTTGAACTCGGCATCCCGGTTTTTCCCGTGCTGATCGAATCGACGCCGATGCCTCGGGCAGACGAGTTGCCCGAACGGCTACAGCCCTTACTTCGGTATAATGCCTTGACGATCTCGGACCGAAGCTGGGATGCGGATGTGCTGCGCCTGGCTAAAATTCTTTCTTTTGACATTCCCTCTGCTACCCAGAAAAGATTGGACTTAGTCAGACTTACCATATCGCTTGCCTTGCTGACAACGCTGACCTTTACCGCGGCCATGGTGGTCTGGAATCATCTCTGCCTCAGCTGTGCATCCTCAACGACTGATCTTAGCTTATGCCACATTTGGGAATCTGGCGGACCATGTAATGATAGACTATTAGAACACTGGCAGGCAGGATTGCCATTCGTTGCGATTTTATTCAGCTCCCTGATCCTGTTTCGAATTGTTGACCTGGTTACTCCGGATCGGCAACGCTTCATTTATGCTAGTGTGGGAGCCGGAACCATCGGGACGCTCTTTTTCTTCAGCATATTGGTTTTACAAGGGCCAAGAGAAGAACCAATGATCGGCTTTTTTGGTGCGACCTTAATCACTACCCTCATGTTTTCCTTTATGAACCTGTCGGGATTTGAAGCGAAGTAAAAATTAATTTCAAAAATGAAATCCAATTTACTTTCAATAACTCAAGTCACTTTTGCTGTTTTCAACATGGAAGCCATGTTGCAGTTTTATTCTGAAATATTTGGCTTACAATTTACCGCAAAAGATATGGGCGTCTTTACCTTGCATTGCAGTGAATGGAATGGATGTGAAATTCAATTTTGTCCCGCAGCTATTGCACAGAATACGAGCAGCCAAAATCGACATCAATTTACGGTCCAGGTAGCCTCCTTGGATGAAACCCTGGCAAAGGTGTTAGCGAATGGAGGTAAACAAATGGGAGAAAAAATAATTGATGGTGATAGGGAGCAAGTGGGCATCATGGATCCTGATCAGAACTCAATGGTTTTGATGACAATCATCTGAAACGCTTTAACGAACCAACCCGCTCTATAATTTATTCGTCTTTAAGGAAAACCATTGACCCATGAGACGTTATGCCTTTCTGTTTTGTTTGATTTGGAGTATGCCCTTTTCGGCCAGCGCACAAAACATTCCCAATCCCAGTTTTGATAGTATTTACTTTGGAGGAATTGACCGTGTCTTTGATTGGATCACTTCTGATGGCTTCGTGTTAGCATCCGGTTCTAACGGAGATACCATTCAACCACTCTCGCCCAATACCCGCTTTGATGCTCGTGGCTTTCAGTTCTCCGAGTTGCTCTTTACGGTATCTGCCCAAGCGCCTTCAATGGGTACTGGTGCTTCCATTCGCTTACTTTCCCAGCCTGAAAAATTCAAACTCAGCGGTGCACCATTTGAGACCTTTATCACGAATGGTCATCACGTAGTAACGGACATGGAAGGCTATCTTGATTTTAGTAAAGGAGGGACGCCTTTCCCCTACCGACCACTTGCATTAAGCGGACAGTATCAGTTTGTCGACACGATCTCTGCGATTGATAATTTTGGAAAATGTATTGTTTTATTGAAAAAATTTAATGTGAGCTCCGGTACCAATGATACGATTGCTTACATTGACAATACATTGGAGTTAAATCCAACCTCAGGGTGGCAGAATTTTTCTATTCCGATCAACTATCGCTCCGGAGCAACTCCCGATTCTATTGTAGTTATCTTTTTTGCTAACACAAATCCTACGGAAAATACGGAGCTTTGGCTGGATAAGTTGAACTTTGACTTTACGACTAATATTCATGAAGTCCTGGTCCAGGATCTAGCGCCGGTATTATACCCAAACCCCAATACGGGTATCCTGTGGATTGATCCCAAAGGAAAAGAATTTACAGCTTTCCGGCTATTAGATTTACAGGGCAAAGTCTTAAGGGAAGGAGCTTTTGAAACATCGATTCAAGTACCAGAAGTCTCAGTCCATGTGCTTTTGTTACAATTGATTAAAGCGGAGAATCAGATGAGGACATATAAGGTCATTCGTGAA
>CBDUIU010000529.1:0-3948 GCA_965367335.1 uncultured Saprospiraceae bacterium | reverse complement strand
CTCTAAATGCCAGCCACGTGGACGAATCATTAGGGTGGCGACTTTTTCATTAAGTTGATAAAATTTTCCGTTCTTAGGATTTTCAAAAGTGATCGTGCGGTTGATCGCATCCCGCAGGTTGATTTGTCCGTCCATGTTATTTGCCCAGGTAGGCGTATTGCTGTCTTCAAAATCTGCCATGAAGACTTTAGCTCCGGAGTTCAGTGCGTTGATAATCATTTTGCGATCGACGGGACCGGTGATCTCTACCCGGCGATCTAATAGATCGGGTGGAAGTGGAGCTACCTGCCATTCGCTTTCACGAATAGGCTTGGTTTCGGGTAAAAATTGAGGTAACTCGCCTTGGTCAATACGTTGTTGGCGATCTTGTCTGGCAAGAAGTAATGATTTTCGAGTGGAGTTAAATTGACGATGTAAGGCTAGTAAAAAGCGTTGTGCTTCACAGGTGAGGATATCGGTGTAAGCAGGGTGGTAGCTTCCGGCAATAGAGATACCGTCCACCTCCGGGTAGCGAGTGGTCATAACTGCGTCCATAATTTGATAAATTTTTTATTCCAAGTATCCCTTCAGGTGAGGAATTTCCTTGATCATATAGATTTAAATAGTTGAGGTAAGCAACGAATTTAATGCAATATATGGGAAATATTCCAAAAGCGGAAATTCCGCTAAATAAATTTTATCCTTTTTTTGTGTTTTTTCCACTTTAGTCCAATTTTCCTTACTTTTGTCCTATGACCGAACAAGATAAAATCCGTCTCATCTTTGCCTTTAAGGTAAAATATATGCGTTTACAAAAGGGCCTCTCCTATCAGGAACTCGCTGATATTACCGGCCTGTCCACTTCGTACCTGCATGATATTGAAAAGGGAAAAAAATATCCTAAGATTGCCAAAATCAATGCTTTGGCTCAAGCTTTTGGCGTTGACTATAATAATATGGTGTCTACCACAGCCTCCGGTAAGATCCAGCCCATTGTTGATTTACTGAATTCCAACTTTCTTAAAGTATTTCCACTGGAGCTTTTTGGCCTCAGCTTATACAAACTCTTCGAGCTTTTTTCTAATACGCCGGATAAGATTAATGCCTTCATTAGTACCATCATCAAAATCACCCGGAACTATCAATTACGGAATGAGCATTTTTACCTGGCGGCCCTGCGGAGCTATCAGGAGATGTACGATAATTATTTTCCGGAATTAGAAGCAGCGGTAAAAGATTTTAAAAGAGAAAACAAGATCAAAGGAGAAATTCCTTACTCCACGGGTTTTTTGGAAAAATTGTTAAAAGAAAAATACGAGATTACGGTTGACCGTAGTCATATGCCTGAGAACCAGGAATTGGGTAGTATTCGCTCTTTTTTTTCTAACAAAAAAAATACATTATTTATTAACCAGGGCATGAGTAGTGCTCAGGAAAATTTTTTACTGGGCCGGGAGCTAGGCTTCCAATTTCTAAAGATTGAAGAAAGACCCTATGTGACCCGTATTGTGGAAGTGAATTCATTTGAAAAATTGCTCAATAATTTTAGCGCTTCCTATTTTTCTGTTGCCTTATTAATGGAGGAGGAGCAATTAGCGATGGATCTGAAAAGGATGATGGGAGAAAATGTATGGCAGGAAGAGATTTTGTTAGCCATTGTAAAAAAGTACGACGTTACTCCGGAAATGTTGTTTCAGCGGATGACCAACCTTTTCCCCAAGCACTTTGGTATTAAAGATCTGTTCTTCCTTCGCCTTCATGGAGATCAGGATTTGCAACGCTATAAGTTAACAAAAGAATTACATTTGTCGCAATTGCACAACCCCTATGGAAACGTCAGAAATGAACACTATTGTCGCCGTTGGATTTCCATTAATATTATTAAACGTCTTCGTGCCAGTCGTCAACAAAGTCCTATTGCTGATGCGCAGGTCTCAAAATACTGGCAAACGGAGAATGAATACCTCTGTCTCTCTGTTGCTAAGCCGGGGCAAGAGAATTCAAAGTCAAGTGTCAGCGTAACAATTGGAATTTTATTGACAGAAAAAGTACGTCAGTCCTTTCATTTCCTACAAGACGAGAACCTAAAATATAAAGAAGTAAATACGACCTGTGAACGGTGTTCCATGCCCAACTGTGGTGCCCGTGTCCTCCCTCCAATTGCACTGGAAGAGGAAGAAGCTCGTCAGCGAATTAAAGATGCTGTGAAAAACCTGGAAGACTAAATTTAGACTTAGTCCGGTTGCCGGGCTTGGGAACTATACATTTTACACTAGAGTAATCCTTAGCGTGCAACAAACTAATTACGTACTACTCGGTAATACTCACTACAAAAAAATCAAACTGATGTCGCTCTCTGTCTGGAGCAAAGTCCTGATTTAATAGATAACTGTATCGTAGGCCCAGGTCAACTTCCAGTAATCGGAACAAACGGAAATCTACCGACAACTCCATTCCCACTGAATTCATGGTGATCTCATTTCTGGAAAAAGGAGGTGCATTCCAATGTATTCCATGGTCATAAAAAGCATTCCCTTTGATTCGTTTAATGAAGGCAAGGGGGCCCAGCGCCCAGTCCGGATAAGCAATCGGAAAACTATAATCAGTACTGAACTTAAAATGCTTATCCTTCCCGATCACATCATAACCACGCGGATAAACAAAAAAATCAGAAAATTGATAATTATTCAGAATCTCCTCTTGCTGATATGCAGCGGTAAATCGTAAACTATGATTTCGATGGAGTCCTGGTAAATATCCGCGAACGTTCCCGGAAAACACCTCGCCCTTCAGATCATTGCTTCCAAATGTGCGGCGATAGCGGGCTTGTAACAAAAAGCCCCAGCGTGAGGACAGGTGTTGAATAGCCCGCTGCTGTAAACTATATAATGTCATTCGCACATCAAACAGGTTGATGTCTTGTGAGTTGGGCCGAGTCCGGAACAGGCCTTGTTGTTCGAGACTGGAAAGCCCCTGGGGTGAAATGCCCAGTGTGTCCCGTCGTATAAATGGTTCCATGGTAGGAATGTCTTCGTAGTCTAATTGCAATCGTTGATAATCTCCCCGGATGAAAAGGCGATTAATAAAAGCGCCTTGAGAAAAATTTAGTGGCAAGGAAACGCCACCGATAATTCTATTCTCTGTCCAGTTTGCTACATATCTATTATTGATGATGGTGGTGTCATTCTCCGCAGAAAAATTGGAGATGACGTGTGAGCGATTGACCCGTTGAAACGCGGCATGCAACTGTGGGTACCATCCGGCAAAAGTCAATCCGGTGCTTATCGTCCAGTCCTCATCATTGGTATTATAATAAGCTTGAGCGTTAGCAGACAACGTACTAAATTTGTTGTCACTCAATATTTGCGCACCATAGATCGGGGCCGAAATCGTGGGAATCCAACTATGTGGAAAAATTAATCCTTCCGTCTTGCGAAATTTTTTCACCGAAAAAGTATCTGATGGAATATTATTCAGGATACTCTGATGGGTATTTCCCGGCGAATTCAGATAAATCCAATTATTATAAATTTGGTCTATGCTAAGGGTAGTATTTAAGCCTTGTGAAATTTCCATGCGCTTCAACACGTATCCTTTGCTGCTAAATTCACTATAGACCAACTGTTGCCCGTCGGATGATACTGTTGGCTGAAAGGCACCGGTTTTTACGGAAGTAATTTGTTGAATATTTTTAGTCTCTAAGTCAACTGAGAAAATATTATTAATCCCGGTATAGGCTGCCGAGTAGTAAACTTTATTTCCCTGGGTATAGGGGTGACTTAATTGGTAGGATAGAGCAGGGCTTAGCTCCATGAACGCTCCATCTGCTAAGCGGATCTTCACCAGGCGATGTTCTTCGTCTTTTTGTAAAACAACTATAATGCTTTTGTCATCGGTGCTCCAGGTTGGATATATTGGAAAGGCATTTTCTGGCATTGGTAATTGTTGCAGAACGGCCCCTGTATTGGT
>CBDUIU010000528.1:0-3949 GCA_965367335.1 uncultured Saprospiraceae bacterium | reverse complement strand
TGGGCGCAATATGATCGCATTGCAGCAGAGAAAGGTAAAAAAGCGGCTGACAAAGCTCAGGACAAAGCGATGAAGAAAGGTGCCATCTTGATCAAAGATGTTATCGCTGATGCTTTCCTTCAGCAGATCCTGACTCGTCCGGCGGAGTATAGCGTAATCGCTACCTTGAACCTCAATGGCGATTATATTTCTGATGCTCTGGCCGCTATTGTTGGAGGAATTGGAATTGCACCTGGAGCCAATATCAACTATGAAACCGGACATGCCATATTTGAAGCAACTCACGGTACTGCACCAAAATATGCTGGCCTGGATAAAGTGAATCCTAGTTCTGTCATCTTATCCGGCGAAATGATGCTGCGGTATATGGGCTGGGACGAAGCTGCCGACAGAGTTGTTAAAGGTGTCGGTCGTGCTATTCGCAAAAAACGTGTTACTTATGACTTTGAGCGGTTGATGAAAAATGCAACGTTGTTGAAGTGCTCTGAGTTTGGTGATGAGGTAATCGGAAACATGTAAGTCAGGGGAGAATGAGCACGGCGAAAAAAATCGCGGTGTGATTTTACCCGCTGTCTTGAAAATATAAAAAACGCTCCGGTGGATTTGTTCCAATCGGAGCGTTTTTTATATTTGAGCTTTTGTTAAAGAAGTTCCATATGAAGATGACAGAGCACTCAAGGGTAGACTTATTTGCCTTTTGATAGGTATAAGGTCACAGCCTGGTGATTAGGCTCTTACGCAGAGAAACTTTCACCACAACCGCAAGTATCCTCAGCATTGGGGTTGTTAAAGGTAAAGCCCCGGTTATTTAATCCATCTACCCAATCAATCTCCATTCCCATCAAATAAATAGCATGGGCTTTTTGCATAAATACCTTGATCCCTTCAATCTCGAAGACATCGTCATTCTCCTTTTGCAAATCAAAACCTAAGACATAGGAAAATCCTGAACATCCTCCGCCTTTTACACCAACCCGAAGCCCATGGTCCGATGTTAGCTTTTGGTCTTTGAAGATGCCACGGAGGGCAGTCAGCGCTCCTTGCGTCAAAGTAATAGGTTTTAATATGGCCGTTTTTACTGGTTCACTCATCTTGATTTCGTTTTCTACTACAAATTTACAAAAAAAGAAGCTTTATTGCAGATTCATTATAATTCAATGTACCTAACAAAATTAGGATTATTATTGTTCCGTTTCTACCTTTGTGCGTTATTACTATTCACCAACCATCCAACATAAATATGCCCATTTGGTTATCTGTCATCCTCGAAATTGTAAAAATCACGATACCGGCACTCATCGTTTTCCTGACGGTCTATCAATTGCTAAAACAATTCACTGAAAGCCAGTATAAGATCAAAAGCCTTGAATTCAAGCAGAATCAACAAAAGACTACGGTACCATTACGATTGCAAGCCTATGAACGGCTCTCGCTCTTCTGCGAACGGATTTCTATTCCCAATCTGGTGCTCCGTTTGCGCTCCGAGGGTATGAACAGCAGGGATCTCCGCCTCTCTATGCTCATTGCGATCCAAAAGGAGTTCGAACATAATATTACCCAACAAGTGTATATCTCCGAACAACTCTGGCAGATCATCAAAATCTCGCGGGATGATGTCGTGAACGTCATGAATATGGCTTACCAGGATATAAATCCATCAGATGACGCTCGTGCCCATAGCCAGGCCCTCTTTCAGGTTTTGGATCAGCGTGACCTTCATCCCCTGGATAAGGCCCTTTCCGCGATCAAAAAGGAGGCTGGCTTGTTAATGTAGTTGGCCTTTATTACATAGTTGGTGGCCAGCGGATAAGGAACAGACTTAAAACTGGGTCAATCTAAAGTAGAATCTTATACGAGTTTTTGACAATTGGCGTATAAACATTGATAATTCTTCTCCAAATTATATTTTCTGCTCCCCCCTTCATTCGTCCCCCAAAAACCGACATTTCTCTAAATGTTATAGTAGTATGTACACGTCAAACAAGAATTTTTTTAAAAAAATGTAACCTTTTTTTCGAGTGGCAGAAATATCATATAAGTTACCTGGAAATCGCATATTTTTCAATAAGTAGCTTGGTAAAAAACTGATAACCAGTCAAATCCTTTTTTTGCTTAAAGGTGACAAGGTGTCATTAAGAAAATTACACACATTTAATAAAAGTAGATAGGAGCTGAAATATTTGTCTCAATAAAGAAATCAGATTTCTCATTCTCAAAATTATTTCTCAATTTTGTAGTCCTCCGCGAGTAGCCTGAACGGCTAAAGAACGATGACCAGTTGGCTTGGAGGCTTCCCAGTCAATACTAACTGGTGTCGAAAATACTAGGGACTTTATATTCTACACATTTTGGGATTTTTATTTACTTTAATTAGGCGTTCTCGCCATAGTTGAATCTAGAGAATGGTAAAAGATTGTGTCAACGTATGGGATAGCTGTCTGCGTACGATACGCAAAAACGTGAATACGCAAAGCTTTAAAACCTGGTTCGAGCCGATACGGCCCGTCAGTCTAAAGGATTGTGCATTGACAATTCAGGTGCCCAACAAATTCT
Source organism: uncultured Saprospiraceae bacterium (assembly GCA_965367335.1). Taxonomy (GTDB): domain Bacteria; phylum Bacteroidota; class Bacteroidia; order Chitinophagales; family Saprospiraceae; genus CBDUIU01. Next base: position 1,396 of record CBDUIU010000528.1, on the reverse strand, counting down.
TCTACGAATGGTTGGAAGAGCACTACGTGTCACTGCTCAAGATGACCATCCGCCAGGAATTGGGAGATGATGGTAGACTGGAGTATCAGATATTGATGAGCAAGGCAAAAAGTGTAGCAGCTAACCAAAGGCCTTCCATGGCCCCTAAAAAGGAAAAAGATATCTATGCCCCCGGTGCCGTAGATACGGGAAATATTAAAAACCCCTTCATTATTCCGGGCATCAAAAAAATGAAGATTGATTCCCAATTGAATCATTCTTATGTATTCGACAATTTCATTGAAGGGGATTGTAACCGACTCGCTCGCTCTGCCGGTGTCGCTGTTTCTAAAAAACCCGGAGGTACGGCCTTCAACCCACTCGTTATCTTTGGCGATGTGGGCTTGGGGAAAACTCACCTTGCTCAGGCTATCGGAAATGCAGTGTTAGCAAATAATCCGATGAAGACCGTTTTATATGTGTCTTCGGAAAAATTTACTAACCAGATTATCGATTCCATCCGGAATAATGCCGTTGGCGATTTTGTCAATTTCTACCAGCTAATCGATATCCTCATCGTGGATGATATTCAGTTCCTGGCAAACAAACAAAAAACTCAGGAGATCTTCTTCCATATTTTTAACCAACTCCATCAAAACGGCAAGCAGATCATCCTCACCTCCGATCGCCCTCCCAAAGATATGGACGGCATGGAGGAGCGCCTGATCTCTCGTTTCAAATGGGGCCTCTCTGCAGATCTACAGGCGCCGGACCTCGAAACCCGCATGGCCATCCTCGAGGCAAAGATGTGCCAGGAAGGCTTGGATCTGCCGCAGGATGTCGTTGAGTTCATTTGTTACAACATCAAGAACAACATCCGGGAACTGGAAGGTGTATTGATCTCCCTGGTTGCCCAAAGTACCCTGAACCGCCGCGAGATCGATATAGAGCTGGCCAAAGAAGTGATTAAGAACTTCGTCACCCAGATGTCCAAGGAAATCACGGTAGACTTCATCCAGTCCCTCGTTGCCGAGCACTTTGATGTCCCGGTAGACAAGCTCAAAGGCCAGACCCGCAAGCGTCAGATCGTGATTGCCCGTCAGCTATCCATGTACCTGGCCAAGAACCTGACCAACAAGTCCCTCAAAGCCATCGGAGAAAACTTTGGCGGCCGGGATCACAGCACCGTCATCTACTCCTGCAAAGCCGTGCAGGATTTATTAGATACCGATACCATCTTTAAGGATACTGTAAGTGACCTGGAGAAAAAGATCAAACTCAGCTTGGATGGGAAGTAGTGGAAAAAGGGGCAAAAGTAACAAACGGGCCAAACGTTTCTTTGCTTGTCATTGAATTGTGCGCGCCTCCCTTTGCCCCCTCTGGCCCTTTTGCCCCCTCTGGTCCTTCCCCTAAGCCC
>CBDUIU010000527.1:0-3960 GCA_965367335.1 uncultured Saprospiraceae bacterium | reverse complement strand
AGCGGAAATGTAATCTTGGTGTTACAAAGAAGCCATAATTATTGTGATGATCGCCTCTTAAGCCACCGACGATGGTTAATTCTTCTTTGGGTTGGTAAGTATATTCGAAAAAAGCTCCGGGAACAATCTCCTCCCGAAGATACCGTACCCCATCAAATGTTTCGTTATAATCATCATACTGAAAAGTGAGTCCCGTAGTAAATTGGTGGATAGTAGTCCCCATCAGACCTTGGTACATCAGGTTACTATATATTGACGTTTGTGAAGCATTGTATTCTCGCTGACCAAAAAAAGATAGCTGATCATGATAAGCACTGCTGAGCTGAAACCCAACACTGTGTCCGGGTTTGTCCACTAAGACTTTCCCTGTTTTCATCCAGCCTTCGATCCGCTTGGTTTCAATACTTGCCCCCCAAACAGAAGGACTGTTCTTATCATTTTCCGGATCAAACCCCATCTGGCCACTCTGTTTATCAATGTAAGTACCTTTAAAACCGAACTGTCCTTCCCAGCCATTATTCCCCGTCCAACGCCAGCGGTTTAAAGCAATAAAATTATCACCTAGTGGCATATCCAGAAAACTGTCATCGTTACGATCGTGTTTCCGGGTTAAGGTGGAGGCGTGTAACAATACACCTGTATGCCAGTTTTCACTAAGCGAATGCCGAAGGTTTAGGTTGCCCTCATAACGACCGCCTTCATTAGCATAGGCATTAAAGTAAAGCTTGTCTCCCTCTTCCGGCTTGCGCAACTCTACGTTGATTTGACCCGTCATGGATTCAAATCCGTTTTTGACGGAACCGGGGCCTTTGATCAACTGAATGCTTTGCACCCAGGGACCAGGAATATAGGTAAAGCCGTAAATGGCGGATAAGCCACGAATATCCGGGATCAATTCGCGGGTGATTTGCACATTCGGACCTGCCAGACCTAACATTTCGATTTGGCGGGTGCCTGTAACTGCATCCGTGAAGGAAACGTCAACGGCCGGGTTGGTCTCAAAGCTTTCGGAGAGGTTACAACAAGCTGCTTTCAACAACTCCTTCTCCCCTATTTGCTGCGCCTTGATCGGATTGAGAAAGGAAATCTCCGTAGACCTCCGGCGATGTTTTACTTCCACGCCTTCCAACACATAAGCATTGGATAATACCAGCTCTATTTCGCCTTGTCCGGTAAGGTCAAAGGTATCCGGGGCATATCCCACATAGCTGGCGATCAATTGATCCGTGGTTTTTACTTTTCCAATTTCAAAACGGCCGTCCAGATCTGTTGTCGACCCGATCTCCGTTCCCAGCCAAAAGACATTAACACCGGTCAGGGGTTCTTTTTCTCCCTTACTATTTTTCTCAAAAATTTGCCCTTTCACAATATATGCTTCGCTGACATCCGGAAACTGAAAGGTCATTTCCTCGATAGCTCCTTCGCGATAATTACAGCAGGCAGGCAGCTTGCTATAGATCTCCTCATTCGACTTCCACTCATCGGTATCATGTCCTGCAGCAGTTACCGCCCAATGGACTTGCTGTGGATCAAACTCTTCGAGATCAGAAGTAACGGTGAGAAGATGGGTTTCCAAATCGTAAGTAGCGTTGGTCACGCCATAAACACTAGCAGCCGCTTTCTCAATCCTGGCCGAACACATCTCACAAGCTCCTTTTACAAGGATCTGGAAAGTTCCGTCGGGAAGGGACGGCGTTGTTTCCTCATGCATCGACCGAACCGCTTCGGACCGATACTTACAACAGGCGTGAAGATTCTCATAAGCCTGATCACTTGCTTTAAGCTGATCGGTATCGTGCCCCACCGCGGTCACTGCCAAATGGATCTGTTGAGGATTAAAGTCCTCCTTATTGGTCGTCACCGTGAGTAATTGCGCGGCTACGTCATAGGTCGCCGTTTCGACGTCCTCGACGCGGTTGGCTGCCGCTTCGATACGGTCTTTGCACATCCCACAAATGCCATTGACCGTAATCTCAAAAGCAGTTTGTGTCCACCCCACCGTGGAGAACAGGAGTAAACAAATCGTAAAGAGTACACTATGATTATAGTTCATGATTTTATTTTTCCAAGTAATTGATAGATAATACCACCTCTGATAGAAATTCATCTAAACTGATTAGGATCAGTTGAATTTTCCATCAAAAACCGGTTACAATTGGGATGAAGGACTACATCTAGTAGTCGACTGATAGCGGAAGCAAGTTCAAACAAAAGAACACCTGCTCATGCGCTATAATCAACTCCACTGCGGCGGTTGAAATACAGGAATAGAGATTTGGAAAAAATAGGTAGGATAGCTGATATTGAGCTCCGGCAAAAGATGTTCGGGGGAGGAGAAATCTTTTAATTGCGGAAGATCAAAAACGACGTGAAAACAACAAAAACACTGGCAGTCATCCCCACAATCATGTGGTAACTCATCGCTAGCGTCATCCACTAACTCACTAGGGGCCGAGCAGCAGCTGTTTTTATCAGGATTTAAATCATCGCTTTTTTCACCACAGTGCATCTCCATTTCCTCCGAACAACAGTCCCCGGCAAAAGCGGGTTGTACCGTTTGGCCAAACATAATGAAGAGCAATAATATGGCAAAAATTTTAGGCATATGATTACAAAGGTAAGGAGAAAAAGGAGGAAAGGCAATGGGAAGGAAAAGAGGGGTTATTGAAAGCTTGCTTTTGTATGCTTAAGTCTAAACTAGATAAATTTACCTTTCGGGCTATTTTATAAACGCATGTCACCTTACTTTAAAAATTTTAGTTGTATGGACCTGTTCATGCTCCTGGATTTTGAGAATATATGCGCCATTTTCAAAACTTGACAAATCGAGTTGTATTAAATTATGGTCAGGAGAAATTTGCTTTTGTAATACTAACTTACTGGTTATATCGTAAAGCATGATTTGTGATGGACTATTATTACTGAGATCTAAATTTACGATACCTTTTGTAGGATTAGGAAAAATAGAAATTTTGAAATTCGAAGGGTCAGAAACATTTACCAGGGTTTTATTTTCATAGACCCTTACATGACCAGCACCATCACCGTTTCCATCACTTGTGTGCGCCCCGATTGCGACTATTGAGCCATCCGCACTTAAACTTACTCTTATACCCGACTCATCGCCTGCTGCTTCTCCATTAATATCTTGCCCGATTTGTGTCCAGGTTCCGTTGATATTTTTGTAAATGCGCGTGTGCCCGGAGTTTTCACCATTACCATCATTTAAATAAGCTCCGATTGCTAATATGGATCCATCGGCACTTAAACTTGTTGACCGACCAGATCGATCGTCGCTGGCTTCTCCATCAATGTCCTGCCCAATCTGAGCCCAAACGCCATTTATATTTTTGAATACTCGCACATGACCAGCGAATTTACCATTTCCGCTATTAAGCCAGCCCCCAATGGCCACTATTGTTCCATCAGAACTTAAATTTACCGATATACCGGTATTATCGTTCGCAACATCTCCATCAATATCCTGCCCGATTTGGGTCCAGGTTCCATTAATATTTTGATAAATACGAACATGTCCTGCATTATTAGCATTTCCGTCATTCCTGGTTGCTCCAATCGCCATAATCGAAGCATCAGTACTTAGACTTATCGATCGACCGAATGTATCTCCTGCTGCTTCTCCATCAATGCTTTGTCCGATTTGCGTCCAAGTACCACTCATGTTTTTGAAAACACGTACACGTCCGGCATTATTACCATTACCATCATGATCTGCAGCTCCAATTGCAACGATTGAACCGTCAGAACTTATCGTTAAATTTCCGCCAAAATTGTCACCAGCAGCTTCTCCGATAATATCTTGTCCTAATTGTACCCAAGCTCCATTAATATTTTGATAAATACGGACAAGACCAGCATTAGTACCATTTCTGTCATTACTTCTTGCACCGATGGCAACGATTGAGCCATCAGCACATATGCTCAACCTCCGTCCGAATT
>CBDUIU010000526.1:0-3972 GCA_965367335.1 uncultured Saprospiraceae bacterium | reverse complement strand
TAAATATTTTATATTAAACTTAAACTTTTAGAATGATGAATCTATTGAAGGCAATCGGAAAACAAATGCAATTCCCTAGTGGGATCTTCGGCAAGATCGTGTTTGCGTGGATGACGAGAATGACTATTGCGCATGCACGTTGGACGGTGGATCTCATGGATATACAACCGAATGAAGATATCATCGAAATAGGTTTCGGTAACGGGGCTAACATTAAACTGCTCTTACAACGAGTAGGTAAGGGTTCCGTTACAGGAGTCGAAATTTCAGAGACTGCCATGGAAATGGCATCTAAGAAAAATGCCAAAGCCATCTCTGAGGGCAGGGTGAAACTGCATAAGGTTTCAGGCAACGCGCTGCCATTTGCAGCGGGCATATATGACAAGGCATGTACAGTTGCCACTGCCTATGTGATTGAAGATCCGGGCGCGGTATTCCAGGAGATGTACCGTGTACTCAAACCCAATGGACGTGCAGCCGTAACTTTCCCGGTGCGCGAGAATTTCATCAAATTTAAACCGGTTGATACCGAAGGCTTTTATTTCCATGAGCTTGCAGATCTTGAAAAAGCATTCCGAGATGCGGGCTTTGCCAATTGTAGAACCGAATCCAATGATCAAGTTCGATTTGGTGCGCATTGTATGCTTGGAGAGAAGCCGGCTATCAACTAAAAAGGACGCCTTATGGAGGACATCAACCAAATCCCTTTTAATTTTGATCCTCGAATCGGCTTAATTGTCAGCATCATGGTTGGCTTTCTGGTCTTTGCCGTATCGTTGGATTTGACGTGGCAAAAACTGCTGAAAGTCCTCAAAAGACCAAGATCTATCGTAATCGGACTTGTTGCTCAGTTTGGTATTCTGCCCGCTATTGCTTTTCTGGCCGGCTTGTACCTGACCGATGCACCCAGTATCGCAGTCGGACTTTTGTTGGTCACTTGTTGTCCGGGCGGAGCGCTGTCAAACTATCTCACCGGTGTTGCCCAAGGGGATGTGGCAACTTCCATAAGTATGACGACAGTCTCTACCCTTTTCAGTATCGTACTTACCCCGGTATTGTTCGCTTTTTGGGCATCCATGAACGCTTCCACCTTCGTGGTACTTCAGCAGATCAGCATGGATCCACAGCGGGTGATTATCACCCTGCTGATCATGTTGGTTATCCCCGTCACTGCCGGCATGCTCCTGCGCGCCAAGCTTCCCAACACTGCCAATCGAATCCGTGGTGCCGTGCGTCTATCCGCAGGGATCGTATTTGCGGTGATTGTTGCTATGATAATTGGAAGCAATTTTAAGTCCCTTGCTCTGTTAGCTCAGGCAGCACTATTTCCTGTGCTGTTCACCTTCGTAATTGCCGTTGGCTTAGGTTGGGGAATCGGCTGGCTGGCGGGTCTTATGGCAGCGGAACGCAGAGCAGTGGCCATTGAAGTTGCCTTCCAAAACGTGGCTCTTGCCATTGGGCTTGGGATCACATTTTTCCCTTCTATGGGAGGCATCGTAGCCGTCTGTATATTGTGGGGAATTGTGCATTTGACATTGGGATTTGGTCTGGCCATAGCATGGAATCGTATCAAAATTGAATAATGGCAGATCTAAACATAGAGAAAGCCGATCACATAACAATAGCAACATGTCGTTTGATTCAGAAGTTAAAATAATGATTCGGTGTGCAAGGTATTTTTCACTTACTTTTAATTTAGACTACATAGGAATTGAAGAATTGTTATTAGCATACATTCAAAAGACAAAAAATGAAAAAGTATTCATAACTACCATTTGCAAAGAAGTCAGTATTCCAAGTTGCTCTTAGAAATAGTTGACGATATTGAAAATAACAATAAAAAGTCGAATAAGGACCGTGGAACCGCTCTACTAAGCAGCTCCAATCTCTTCGGTCGGCAGGCACATATCCTTCAATGGCGGTCAGAGTGAATCGCTCGATTCATACGACTCTTCATACCCATCCTTACCATACGTAAGTTAGATGTTAGCCAGAACAAAATACCCGGAGCATCTCCACTCCCCTACCCCACCTTCATAAACCGGCCTTTAAAAAACTGATACCTATACTTTCCGACCTGAAGTTGCTCACCATCTTTCAGTGCTTGTAAATGCCGGGAAGGAATATCTTCATGAATGGTATGCACAGAGCCGCCGGTCCGGTAAGCGATTTCCAGATAATGTTCATTGACTCCGTACTCAGAGGCGGTCAATAAAACCCTTACCGGAACATGGAGTTCCCTGAGTTTGTTCAAGTCACTGACATCGCTGTAATTGTCCGCGATGAAAAGGAGTTCTTCCTCAGGCGATTTGTCTTTTGCGCCTAAAATCAAAGCTTCTACTACATTCTCCAGCCGATTGCCACCGCAGTTGAAGTTGACGATTTTATCGACGGTGTTGCAAAACCCTGCAACGTCATTGTTAGGAACATAGAATATGCCTCTGCGGTCATTACCCAAGCCGCTTGGTTTGGAGTTATTTTGAAAACCATTGAATAGCCAATAGCTGTTGTTATTCTGCTCTTGCTCGTCAGAATAGTTCCAAACCATGAGTTCATCCAGGTATTGATACATACTGCAGTCGATGTTTGCAATGATTCTTTTTGCCGTCCATTGATCTTTATTCCGGTAAAGCATAGCTTTGATTTCCTGGTTGTTTGCAGCATAATACTCCGGGTTTGCAGCTACAGCTTCCTGATCTTTGCTGGCGACTTTTTTCACATTGGTTTTTATTTTATCAAAATCTCTTTTACCGTAAAAATGCTGTAAATAGAAATTGTAACCCTCCATTTCTGCCAAGCGGGCAGAGTCTCTCAATCGTTGTTCATGGCGCATCGAATCCCGCATAGCCAAAAGCCTCGCCCGTTCTCTTTCCCGTTGTTTGAATTCGTTGGTACTGATCGAATTTAACACAAAACTGCTGGTCCGGCTATGAGGAGTATCCTCGTAAGTTTTACAGGTAATGTTCTGAAAACCATAAGTATGTACACAGTAGGTGTCGCCTTTGGGGAGCATCAGTTGTGTATGCCCTTTGGAGTTGGTCAGCGCCAGGTAGACCTTTTTTGTGTTCTTACTAACGAAGTATAATTCCTCTTTGGGAAGCGGATGATTGTCAAGGTCTGCCATTTGAATATTGATTAAAGCCCGAGACTGGGTAGGCATCTGGCCCTGGCTAAGGTATTGATAGATGGTGTCGTTTTTTTCGACTTCCTTGATTCTGGTTGACATATAGACCACCCGGACGGTTTGGGTATGTCTGGCTTTATTAGGGACACTAAATTTCCGGTAATCGACCTCTTGTTCGACATTAGTGGTATAATCCAGGTTAACAGGTAGCAGAAAATACACTTCGCCGTGTTCGTCGGTCGTCCCCTGCCAGTATTGGTTGCTTCGTTTGTGATTTACCCAGAGCTGAACAGCGGCCAGCGGCTGCTTTCTGAAATCCATTACTTTGAGGCGGACCACTGCTTCTTTTTTAGTAGGTTGAATCTTATCGACCCGATGGAAATTTTGGACAATGGTGTCAGCAGGAGCACTTTTCGCTATCGACTGACTAAAAAGGGTATTGCTCATAAGCAAGGCACACCCCCATACAAGGAACAGCTGCACTTTCATAAAATGGTTTTTTAGTGTAAAAAAGAAGTAGAAAGAAAAGTAGAAATGCTTATAAACAGTGTTTTAATGGGGAAATCAGCGGTGGGATGTATGTTTAAAATGATGTAATAGATAACTGATCAGGCGATGCAAGCTCAGGGTGGACTTAGTATGTTTATTCGGACATCGGTTGTGCCATTCCTCTCACAGGTGGGTGTCCTTTAAGTTTCCAGGCCAATACCAGCAATTTAATTTAACTGACCGTATCAGTAAACACCTTGCAATCGCAGCACCTCTACTACCCCTCACCTGGCACCTCAATGCCTGAAGTCAAAATAGTAAAAGGCCGATTAAGCCAATATCGAGTTCAAACCGCATTG
>CBDUIU010000525.1:0-3987 GCA_965367335.1 uncultured Saprospiraceae bacterium | reverse complement strand
CACTAAATGGTAGTCCATTTGGACAATTGGGGATCTGGACCGGACTAGCTGCCGGGCAATATGAAGTGATCATCCAGGATGCTTATGGTTGTGAACTTAGCGAAGGGTTTCTTTTGACAACACCACCTCCGGTTTCAATCAGTCTAAGCAATCAATCCAATTTTGATATCAAGTTAGGGGATAGCCTGGATTTGGAAGCACAGGTTAATCAGTCGCTGGCACAAATCCAGTGGAGCCCTCCAGCAGGGATTAGTTGTGATACATGCCTGGCGGTTCGTTTTTCACCTTTGCAAACCACGGATTACGAGCTGGTGGTCACTACGGCGAACGGTTGTACCGAAGCGATCTCCATACGGGTAACTGTTGATGAACGTCCTAGTATATTTGCTCCTAACGTCTTTTCCCCTAATGGTGACGGCGTTAATGATGGCTTCACTATTTTCGGTGGGAAAGCTTTAACTAACATTGAGCGATTGACAATTATGGATCGTTGGGGCGCTGTTATTTTTGAGCGCGAGAACATACCGCCAAATGATGAATCAGTGGGTTGGAATGGTGATTATAAAGGTGATGGTATGAAACCCGGGGTTTTTGTTTTTCACGCAGAATTGATGTTACTGGATGGCCGAAAAGCAAATGTTAGCGGGAGCGTGACTTTGGTGAGGTAAACTGATGTACTGCGCGGTTGGTACGAACTACTCAAAAAAAGGGTGTCGGTTTCTATCCGACACCCTTTTTTATGAATAAGGAAAATTATTTTAACCTAACAATCCATCTACCACCTTCCGCACTCCTTTCGAAGCTACTTCCGCGATAATATTCAATTGTCGGCGATTCTCTAATTCATAAGAGGTTGCCGGCTTAGGGTCAACGTAGTAAATGGGCGCATGATGTGGCGCAAATCCCACGAGACTAGCTGCCGGGTATACTTGCATAGATGTCCCAATGATGATCACCGTTTCTGCCTCCATTGTGATTTCAGCGGCTTTTTCCAACATAGGGACTGCCTCTCCAAACCAAACAATATGCGGGCGGAGTTGTGCGCCTTTTTCACATTTATCATCCAGGGTGATATCATTGTCCCAATCATAGACCAAATGTGGATAACCGGTACTTCTTGCTTTACGTAACTCGCCGTGAAGATGAATTACTTTTGAACTCCCGGCTCGCTCGTGCAGATCGTCAATATTCTGGGTAATAATGTGTACATCGTAATATTGCTCTAATTCAACTATTGCATGATGAGCCGCGTTGGGTTGTACCTCTAATAGTTGCCGTCTGCGCTGATTGTAAAAATCCAATACCAATTCCTGGTTTTTATACCAGCCTTCCGGTGAGGCAACGGACATTACATCGTGGCCCTCCCAGAGTCCTCCTGCATCCCGAAAGGTTTTAATGCCACTTTCGGCAGACATACCTGCTCCGGAAAGGATGATCACTTTTTTCTTGTTAGTCATAAGCGGTAATTGTACATTTGCGTTTTATTATACAGCAAGGATGTTAAGCAGCACACCGTAACCAGAAAAAAATCAGGTATTGGTGTACCGATGACGAATCCTGTGATTGAGTCGAGCTGGTTGCTGTACCTACAGTTGAATAATGTTTTAAAATCTATACCTTAAATGTTGTCACAAACATTAGCCATTTATCAGGTCGACGCTTTTGCCAGCCGCCTTTTCACCGGTAACCCTGCTGCGGTTTGCCCGTTGAACGAATGGCTTTCGGATGACTTACTCCAAAATATAGCGATTGAAAACAACCTTTCGGAGACTGCCTTTTTTGTCCCTGAGGCGGGTTGCTTTCACCTGCGATGGTTTACGCCAGGGACGGAAGTTGACCTTTGTGGTCATGCTACCTTAGCCGCAGCGCATGTACTTTTTGAACACTTGTCCTATCCCTTTCAACATATAGAATTTCAATCACGTTCCGGAAAACTCATTGTAAGTCGTGAAGGCGATCAATATATTTTAAATTTTCCAGCTGACCAAGCTAAACTGATAGAAGATACACCGGAGTGGTTAAGTTATTTTGGCGTTACTCCCCAAGCCATCTACAAAGGCAAAGATGATTTTTTGTTGGTATTGGAGAATCAATCTGCCATTGAAAACCTTAAGCCCAACTTCTCTGAGTTACGTCAAGTGATCGGTGGACGAGGGTTTATTGCCACGGCTCCGGGGAATGAACATGACTTCGTCTCCCGTTGTTTTTATGGGCCAGCGGGTATTGATGAAGATCCGGTTACTGGTTCAGCCCATACTTTAATGACGCCATACTGGAGTAGTAAGTTAGGTAAAAAGACCTTGTATGCGGCCCAGTTATCCACTCGGGGAGGCGCGTTGGTTTGTACCTTGAAAGGAGATCGAGTCCTAATTAAAGGCAAAGGTAAGACTTATATGATGGGACATATTTTTTTATAAGAGCTCAGCTTTATTTAGCTAAAGAAATGATATGAACGATAAAAAACAAGTAAAACGAATGTTGGTAAAATTATCTAATATTTCAGTGTTGATACTGTGTATGGGTATTGGCCTTTTCTTTTCTTCTTGCCAACCGGAAGAAGCTGAAAAGAAAGAACAGGAGCAGCGGCAGGTTAAGGTTCCTGGGTTTAAAGTAGATTCAGCCTATGCGTTTATCGAGCAACAAATTGCCTTTGGGCCGCGGGTGCCTGGTTCTGAAGGGCATCGGCAATGTAGAGACTGGCTGATTGCTAAATTCAAACAGTATAATGCCGAAGTGATTGCCCAGGATTTCCAGGCAAAAGCTTATACGGGGGAGCTGCTCAGCGGTACCAATATTATCGCCCGTTATAATCCTGAGGTGAAGCAACGGGTCTTACTGAGTGCCCACTGGGATACGCGTCATATGGCTGAAAACGCCGAAGATGCCAATCGCATCAATGAACCTATTCTAGGGGCGGATGACGGTGGCTCCGGAGTAGCCGTTTTACTTGAAATTGCTCGAAATCTTACTGAAAATCCAATCCCGATGGGCGTAGATATCGTTCTTTTCGATCTGGAAGATTACGGTGACAGTTCCCCGGATAGCCCGCATGAAAATTCGTTTTGTCTGGGCTCGCAATACTGGGCACAAAACCTACACGAAAAGCCCTATTCAGTAAAGTATGGAATCAATCTGGATATGGTAGGTGCCAAAGGAGCCGTCTTCCCCAAAGAACAAATTTCACTTCATTTTGCCCGACCCATTGTCGAAAAAGTCTGGGGTGTTGCGAAAAAAATGAACAAAGGAGACCTCTTTATTAATCGTCAGGATCGCGGTGCAACCGATGACCACTATTATGTCAACCAATTAGCAGGTATACCCACCATTGATATCATCAATTTACCAAATGAGCAACCTCCTTTTGGAGATCACTGGCATACGCATAGAGATAACATTGATATAATTGATAAAAGAGTGTTAGGAAGTGTTGGGCAGGTGGTATTAGCAGTCGTCTACAATGAATCAAATGGGAAGCTATAACCCCGTTCCCCCGACTTCAGTCGGGCAAGCCCCCCGGACTTCAGTCCGCCCAACCAAAAAGACCAACCAAAAAAACCAACTAAAAAAGACCAACCAAAAAAAAACCAACCCCCAAAAACCAAACTCAAAAAAAACCAACCCAAAAATTCACAACAAGTCCACCCCCAAAAAACTCACAACCGCCTTACCTCCTCCGTCAGCTGCCTCAATTCCAGCTGTAAACGCTCTGCGGCATCCACATCGGTACTCTCCAGCATCCTCAAGGACAAGGTCTCTATAGTTTCCAAATATCGTTGATCATGAGCCAATTGAGAGCGCAGTTGCTCCATATTGGCGATATCCTCGTAATGATTTTCCTGCAAAGCTTTCAAACGCTTCTTTTTGTCACCCAAAGTTTTGACCAATTCCTGGTTTGCCCGCAGGGTCTCCAATTTTTCCTGACAAGAAGTATAGAATTCGATCTTGGTTCGCCGTAATTGCTGTTCCTGTTGAAAATATTCGTTTAGA
>CBDUIU010000524.1:0-3989 GCA_965367335.1 uncultured Saprospiraceae bacterium | reverse complement strand
AACCCGTAACAACCCGTAACAACCCGTAACAACCCGTAACAACCCCTAACAACCCAATCAACTCAATTACTAAAATCAACAACAAAGACCCACTAACAACAATGATTAAAATTACAGTTATCGACCGCGAAGGTCAATCCCACGAGCTCGAAGCACCGACCGATATGAACATGAACCTCATGGAGATGTGTAAGGCTTATGAACTACCCGTCGAAGGTACCTGTGGAGGAATGGCGCTTTGCTCTACCTGCCACGTTTATATTGAGGATGACCATGAATTGCCGGAAATGAAAGAAGCCGAAGAAGATATGTTAGATCAGGCATTTTTTGTAGAAGACAATAGCCGCTTAGGGTGTCAATTACTGATCACAGAAGATCTTGATGGTTTGGTAGTGAGATTGGCACCGCAGAGTTTGTAGTGAATCCTTCTACATGTTCTGAGGATTAAGGTGAAGTAAATGGTGAGCCTCTGCACGGGCTCAATAGGCAGAAATAAAATCATTTTTAAAGCCAGTATTCTCTTTGTACATTTACTACATGAATACTTTGCGAACAACAGGGAGCAAAATAGGCCTATTTCTGACACTAGGTGTAATTGGAGTGGTCTTCTTGTTTTCACTGCATTCTTATAAAGTTTGGGAATTTGGCATTACTGGGGGAGGAGATACCTGGGGCTATTATTTGTACCTCCCAGCTACTTTTATCCACCATGATCTGGATAGCCTTGATCAATCTGTTAAAATCAGAAGGGGGTATCATGGAGGAGGAGAAGTTTCATCGAAAAATCCAATTGGGGAAGAGGGCTTACAGTATCTTGGGGATGGAAAATATGTAAATAAGTATACCCTTGGACTATCCATTCTGTACGCTCCTTTCTTTTTTACCGCTCATTTGCTTGCTTATCTGCTTGACTATCCACCAGATGGTTATTCTTTCATTTATATCTACTTAATTCACTTATCAAGTGTCTGCTATGTATTGGTAGGACTGTTTTTTCTGTACAAAGTACTGAGATCTTATTTCTCAGAATTCACTACGCTGCTCAGTTTATTAACCATCAGCTTTGCCACCAATCTCTATTATTTTTCCGTGTATAATAGCGCCATGTCGCATGCTTATCTTTTTTTCCTCTATTGTCTGCTTTTATACTTTTCGAAAGGATGGCATCAAGATGGCCGAATGAGGCAAGCGATAGGGATTGGTATGGCTTGTGGCTTGATTACCTTGATTCGACCCACAGAAATTATTTGTCTCCTGATTCCTGTCTTTTGGGGAGTAACTTCATGGAGAGAACTGAAAGATAGGATTTCATTATTATTGACGAGCCGCCAATTTTATGCGGCCACCGCTTTTTTTATCGTAATGGGTGTTCCACAATTATTGTATTGGAAATGGGTAAGCGGTCAGTTCTTTTTCTATAGTTACACCAATGAAGAATTTCATTTTCTGCATCCACAACTTCTCAATGGTTTGTTTAGTTTTCAAAATGGCTGGTTGGCCTATACGCCTGTGATGTACCTGGCCTTGTTGGGCTTGTTATGGAGGTCTTGGAAAAAACCCTACTTGCTTCCAGCAATCTTGTTTTTACCAATTCATATCTATATCACCTACAGTTGGTGGTGTTGGAACTATGTCAATGGATTTGGTTCCCGGCCAATGGTGGAAACCTATGCGCTCTTAAGTCTTCCCTTGGCAGGGATGCTGGACTGGTTGACCGCTCAAAAAATGCGGCAATGGCTGGCTTATGCATTGATCGTATTTTTTTCATTATTGAATATATTTAACACCTATCAACTTTCGCTGGGAGTCTTGTGGTCTGAAAATGCAAATTGGCCATTCTACAAGGGTATTTTTGGGAAAACCAGTTTGTCTAAGGTAGACTTAATTGTCTATGATTCCGAAGAGCCTCAGCCAGATACCAGCCAGCTTATTTTTAAAAAACAGTTGTATTATAATGACTTTGAAGACTCAAGCACTATGGATTTTGTTCGCCAATATGCTAAAAACGGGCAATTTGGATTCCGCTTGACGGGAAGTCGTAAGGAAAGCCCTACTTGTGTAATTAATTTGTTAGAAAACAATATCAAAACGGGTGATTGGATCAAGGTGAGTATTAATTGTATGCGAACTTATGAAGGGAATGACATTTATCATATGAGCAAATTATTATGCATAACTATGAATAATGGGAAAAACCTGAAATGGCGAGGAGTCAGACTAGATAATAAACCTGGAAATAGTAACAATGGTCTATGGGGAGGAAAACCTCATATTTGGGAGCAGGTAGATTTTTGGTTTAAGATTCCAAGGGTAAAGCCCGGCGATGTATTTAAAACCCTTGTTGAAAACACAACGACGAATAATATTTATTTGGATGATCACCGGGTAGAGTTGTGGTCACACAAGTAAATAAGTGATAGGTTAATTACGAAATGAGCTAATATTTAGGAAAAAATTACCAAAAAATTTGTGTCTTGATTATATTAATCGTATTATTACGATAATTATGGGGAAGTCAAAAACAATACTCTTTACTGATCAACAAAACCGCCTGGCAGAATTAGCTAAAGCTATCGGTCACCCGGCAAGAATCGCGATCCTGGAATTTCTTTCCAGGCAAACCAGCTGTGTGTGTAGAGATATAGTAGATGAATTGCCCTTATCGCAGTCAACCGTCTCACAGCATTTGAAAGCCCTGAAAGCAGTTGGTATTATCCAGGGTACAGTTGAGGGAGCCAGTGTTTGCTATTGCATTGATACTGCTGTCTGGCAGGAAGCACTGGGGCTTATCGGAGGTTTCATGGCCAATCGAAAATGCTGCTAACCCTATGTTCCCCCCGATTTATCGGGGCAAGCTCCCCCGGTTTTAACCGGGAAACCTACCTGTTTTAACCAGGAAAACCTACAAGTTCTAACCCCAAAAAACCTACAAGTTCTAACCCAAAAAAAACCTACCTGCTCTAACTAAACAAAACAAATTTTTTTCCACTAAATCATCGTATTATTACGATAATAAAATCTAAAATAATGACTACCAAACAATTCCTGACTCATTTAGACCAGCACCCCAATACGCCACTTCTTTTTGAATACCAACCCGGACAATACGTTGGAAAGGCCTATCACATTACAGAGATTAAAAAGACTCATGTCGATTCGGTAGACTGTGGCGCCAATGCTCATAGTTTTGACCAGACCGTTGTCCAACTCTGGATTTCCGACGGCGCAACTGAAACAGAATATATGTCAGCTGCTAAAGCAAAAAAGATCTTTGATATCGTTCAGACGAAAACCACGCTGCTGGACGACGCGGAGATCTTATTCGAATATGGCGATGCTCATACACCGGTTATTGTCTACCCGGTTGATCAAATTGAATCGAGTAATGGTCGGTTAATCGTAAAATTACAACAGCCACAGACTGCCTGTAAACCTCAATTGGCCGTCGCATCCTTGGTTGGTGACTGCAAGCCGGGAGGAGGTTGTTGTTAAAACTGTTCATTGGCTTCTGTTAATCTAGCCTCTGGCATTAAGCGTATTAAGGAAAATACGTTTCCCACAAAAGGGAAAGTGTGAATTCCATAATTTAGAATGCCGGAGGCTAGATCATTTTTATATACCCCACGAAGGACGCTGCTTCCGTTGGCTCAATTGAGGAAAAAACTCAGCGAAGCTAAACCCATTGATTTGTTCATCTCGAAATCAAATTTTACCTTGCAGGACAATTCCTTCCATGCAATGTAAAATTCAGAAATATTCCCGCTCCTCTCATTCTGCACAATTCTCTATTCTCATTCCAACTTGGAATAACCTGCCTTATCTGCAAAACTGTATTCGTAGTTTGATAACTAATTCCAACCTACCCCTACAGATCATTGTTTGTGTCAATGAGGGGACGGACGGCACCTTGGAATGGCTGCAGGAACAGACTGCTCTCGACTATATCCATGCGGAAGAAAACATTGGAATTTGTTATGGAATGAATGCCT
>CBDUIU010000523.1:0-3992 GCA_965367335.1 uncultured Saprospiraceae bacterium | reverse complement strand
ACATTAGAGCGGATACAGCATATGCTGGAAAAAGGGAAGCCGCTGCGTAATTAGACGTAGAGATAAGAGAATGTTCCAGCGAGCTGAAACTTAGAGAGGAGAGACGATGAGATACATATTTTAAATTTAAGGATAACCATTGTGCAGCATAATTTTTTGAAATTAGCTATTTGGAATCGATCAAAAGCTTTTGTTAGTACTATTTACAAAGAAACATCCGGACTTCCGTCAGACGAAAGATTTTCTCTAACAAGTCAAATGCGTAGAGCGGCTGTTTCCATTCCGTCTAATATTGCTGAAGGATGTGGTAGAAATTCTAATAAAGATCTTTGTCGTTTTCTAGATATGTCGATCGGATCGTGTTGTGAAGTCGAGACTCAAATTTACATTGCAATGGACCTTAATTATTTACCTGAATATACTGCCAATAATTTAATTGCAGAGTTAACCGAGATAAGAAAAATGATCAATGGTTTTAGATCAAAATTAATTTAACTCGAGAAAGGATTGATGAAAAGACTATTCCTATTAAAGCTCGAATCGTCTCTCTTCTCTCCTCTCTCTTTCTAATTATCTATAACAATGAACGCATATATTGTAAAAGCCTATCGATCAGCAGTAGGTAAAGCTAAAAAAGGAGGCTTTAAAAACTATCGCTCTGATGACCTCGCCGTTGATGTCGTCAAATATTTATTTGATCAAACACCGGAGCTCGACCCAAAGCTGGTGGACGATGTCATCGTTGGTTGCGCGAATCCGGAAGGAGAACAAGGCTTCCAGATCGGCCGTCAAATTTCACTCAGAGCATTGGGCAAAGAAGTACCGGGCATGACCGTTAACCGGTATTGTGCTTCCGGACTTGAGACGATCTCCATTGCCGTGGCTAAGATCCAGGCAGGCATGGGCGAAATTTTTGTGGCCGGAGGAACAGAAAGTATGAGTATGATCCCCATGACGGGGTACAAATTGGCTCCTGCATACGCTGTAGCCAGCTCTACGCCAAACTACCTCGCCAGCATGGGTGCCACCGCTGAAGCGGTTGCTGAAAAGTGGAACATCAGCCGAGAACAAGCGGATGCCTTTGCTGTTCGCTCTCATGACCTGGCTGGTAAAGCAATTGCCGAAGGGAAATTTAAAGACGAGATTGTTCCGGTCAAAGTGAAAGAAGTTTTTGTTAAAAATGATAAACGCCAGGAGTTTGAGTATACGGTAGATACCGACGAAGGTGTGCGTCATGGCACCAGTATGGAAGGATTAGCTCGTCTCCGGACTGTCTTCAAGCAGGATGGTGTTGTGACCGCAGGTAATTCTTCTCAAACCTCAGATGGTGCCTCATTTGTTCTGGTAATGAGTGAGCGAATGGTAAAAGAACTTGGCTTAGAACCGATTGCTCGGCTGGCAGCTTGTTCCGTGGCCGGTGTCGAGCCAATTCACATGGGCATTGGTCCTTGTGCAGCAATACCAAAAGCGCTACAGCAAGCCGGATTAAAACTCAATGATATAGATTTGATTGAATTAAATGAAGCTTTTGCAACTCAATCGCTGGCGGTAATTCAAGAAGCTGGTTTGAATCCGGATATTGTAAATGTAAACGGTGGAGCGATCGCACTAGGTCACCCTCTTGGCTGTACCGGAGCAAAATTATCTACCCAGCTCTTCAACGAGATGAAGCGCAGAGATAATAAATATGGAATGGTAACCGCCTGTGTAGGTGGTGGACAGGGGATTGCAGGGATTTACGAACTCCTCTAACCAAGTTCCCCCGGCTTTAGCCGGGCAAGCAACACGGACTTCAGTCCGTAAAAAGGAAGACGACCCACTCGTCTTCCTTTCTTATTTTATGGATTATGTTTCTCAAACTGAAGTTCGTTGAGCGGGCCAAGCTAAATGATTATTTATCCGTTGCTAGTTTTGTGCTTTTCCTTTTGCCTCGCTTATCATTTGGGTTGATTCCTTTTTGACTTTTGTATGTTGTATGTTGTATGTTGTATGTTGTATGTTGCTTGTCGGGCGAACTGAAGTTCGTTGAGCGGGCCAAGCTAAAGCTTGGGGAACAAAGGGTTATTGTACTATAACGCGATAATAACTCGCTGAAAATCCTCCCCAAACGCCCAGGCCCCCTTCTACGTTATGATCGATTAATGTATAGTTAGAAAAGGGTCCCTGATTCACACTGTTGAATTCCAATGTCAACCAGAAATCAAACTGCCCTTGATCGATACTCATCCATTTTAAGGTGACGGTATCTCCTTTTGTATATAGACCAAAGGTGTTAATATCGCCTTCGACATCGCGTTGCTCTCCTTTGGGTAAGGGGAATTCAAATTGCTTTCCATCAAACAAGGCATCATCACCGACAGAGTTGTAACCAGGAATGAAGGGACCATTGTTGACGGAGGTCATGTAGCGATAGTAATTGCGATTTCCAGCTGGGTCGGAAGCGATACAACGCATTTCCATCAAGGTGTCTGCTACATTACCCGGTGGATCAATAAACCAAAGGCTATCAACAGGGACATGTTCAGGTATGGTTGTCGTAGAAGTAATCACTTCTCCTTCAGATTCTATTCGCAGGTCATAGGTTTTTCCTACCTCCCCAAAGATGCTAAAAGTAGGATCCAGGTACACACAAAAATTCAAACCAGATGTATCAGGGGACTCTCCCAACTGTTTTAAAACATCTAATAATAGTTCCTTTTCTTCCTGGTTGAAATCATTCCAACAAACTTCTTGTAAAGTGACTGTTTCATTTCCATCACTTATGGTGACTAGCGCATCGTGAACAAACAAATTACTGATTTGATCTGCTCTGATTTCTTTGAAGAACGGTATGCTTCTCGTGAGTAAAACGTACGGTGGTAAAGACGCATCTCCGGCTTCAATAAAACCTTCCACTACGATCTCCGGCTCTGATAGCTCAATGTCAGGGATAAATTCTTCTTCACAGCTCCACACGAAAAGCGCGAGTAGAATAAAAAAGAATTTATGGATATTTATTTTCATCATTATTTTTGAAGTTGAAATTGCTAGCCAGAACAAACAATTAAGAACTTGCCAAACCGTTCGAACATCCATCTGAGTTTTGATTTGCAATTATGTGATTCAATTCAGCGGTTTTTCTTGCTTCCTCCCGGTCCATTCAAAGTTCCAGGTGACCGAAGGAATAATGGGGAATAGTGCTACTTTGTTCGCCGTAGCTTTCGCGTAACCGTTATTCAAATCGGATTCCAGCACATAATAAATGAAAAAAGGATTAAATCGGTTATACGTATTGTATACAGAAAAAGTCCAACTGGATTTAAAAGGTTTATCACTGTCAGGTTTAGGGGTAAGCGTAGCAGAAAGATCCAGGCGATGATAGGGATCAATACGAGCAGAATTTCTTTTTCCGTATTCCAGTGCCAATTCCTGTTCGATAAAAAACAAGCTTTTGATAGGGGTAAAAGTGCTTCCAGTGCCGTAGACGAAAACAGCCCCCAAGTGCCATTTTGGACTTACCTGATAACTAGCTACTAAGGACAGATCATGTCTGCGATCAAACCGTGCGGGAAAGGTTTCTCCCTGTCGAATATCAGGGAAAGTTCGGTCAGTCCTGGATAAGGTATAGCCAAGCCATCCCGTTAACTGGCCTTTATTTTTCCTGACAAATAACTCTAAACCATAGGACCGTCCCTCGCCTACTACAAACTGTCGTTCGACATCATCCGCTACATCATTCACATAATTTTCCTGATAATCTAATTGGTTCTTTAGCTTTTTATAATAGCCTTCAATCGAAGCTTCATAGGTATTCTCTTTGAAATTCCGAAAGTATCCCAATGCATAAAGATAACCTACCTGGGGTTTGATTAACTCGGTGCTAGGCACCCAAATATCCGTGGGTAAGGTACTGGAAGAATTACTGACCAGGTGCAGGTATTGATTGTTCAGTGCAAAACCACCTTTGATGCTGGATTCCCGATCTAGCGTAAATTTCACATTGATCCTTGGCT
>CBDUIU010000522.1:0-4008 GCA_965367335.1 uncultured Saprospiraceae bacterium | reverse complement strand
GCTTTGAATATAGACCTGCAAACAAATGGTGATTGCGATACCACTGATCAGGTACTTTATCAACTAAGTGTCAGTAATACAAATGCAGGATCAGCATTCGCGGTACTGGTAGATGGAACACCTGCAAGCGGGAGCCCGTTTGTGTACGATCTATCCGGCCAAACAATTGTTGATATATTGTTAGAGGGAGATGGTCTTTTGCACGAAATACTCGTACAAGATATAGATAGTGTAGATTGTCAGCAGATGACAAGCGTTACAACCAGAGACTGTCGGCCACCTTGTGTTATATCCCTTACTGCTCAGCCGATCAGTGGCTGTGATGCGAATGACCACATTGAGTATGAAGTAAAAGTTGGGGTGGAACATCCAGCTGGTACTGCCTTCAACCTATATCTGAATAACCAATTGATTTCAGGCAGCCCGTTTAACTATTCCGGGGATACAACAACGCTGAGCGTGCTAGTCCCTGGAGACGGTAATTTGCACCAGCTCCTGGTTCAGGATACGACAGACACTAACTGTGAGAATGAGCTTGAAATCCGCACACGTGATTGTAGTGGAACCTGTAAGCTTAGTGATGGTCAATTTGAGATTGGAATCTCGGGGATGACGACCGTAGATGTCTTAGATTTTGAATTTACGCCTAAAGATATTTCCATTGAATTAGGAGATACGGTACATTGGGTTTGGATTGGCGCAATACCACATACAGTCACTTCTGATGTTACCTCCGGTCCGGATGTTTTCAATAGTGGCTTGTTAGGACAGGGAGCAACCTGGGATTACATCTTTACCTCCACGGGATTACATCCTTACTATTGTATACCGCATGGATCGCCAGGTGGGATAGGAATGGCTGGTACCGTACAGGTTGTCGATCCATGTGATGACGATCTACTCAAGGTGCGTTTTACTTTCAAAACAATGCACCCCGGGTTTAGTGGTTACCAGGTAAACCTGGATGGAACAAATGCTAATACCTTTAGCTACGCCGCAGATAGTATTCAGCATTTTGAATTGACAGTTGCGGCAGACGGACAATCGCACAATGTTACCATTACCGATCTTGAAGATCTAACTTGCCGGTTGATCATTGAATTTGATATGCCGAACTGCAGTGATCCTTGTTTTGGCTTTGAGGCAGCATTTGATACAGACATTGATCAACAGAATTTGATGGTGTCGTTTGAAGATCAGACCCGTGGTGGGAATCCGGTCAGTTGGTTGTATACCTTCGGCGATGGGACTACTTCTCCTTTAGAAAATCCAACGCATACTTATACAGCTGCAGGAGCTTACCAGGTCTGTCTCACCGTTGAAGATAATGAAGGTTGCAAAACTACTGCTTGTGACAGCATCTTCGTAGGGGCCTATCTATGTGAAGCGGCTTTCCGTTATGAGATCGAAGGATTGACCGTTCATCTTTATGACGAATCCACGACCACCGAAGATCCGATGCGCTGGAAATGGAGCGTGAATGGTATTCAACTGGTTGTAGATCAACCGGAAACCTCCTACACTTTTGATAGCTTGGGCGTTTACGAAATCTGTATGACTATTCTCGCTGGCGCCTGTGAAACAGACACCTGTTTAACGGTTGACCTGAGTGATCCATGTTTGTTGTTTAGGCCAAATTATACGTATACTATCGATGAACAAAACCTGAGTGTCCAGTTCTCTGATGCGACAAGCGGAGCGCCCAACCAATGGCTGTGGGGATTTGGCGATGGATCGACAAGTAACGATCAAAGTCCAAATCATCAGTATGCTGCCCCTGGCGCCTATAAGGTGTGTCTTTTAGTGCAAAATACATCAATGGGGTGCAATGTGCATCATTGTGAGACGGTCTATGTCGGTGTTACATCTAGCATTGATCCTCATTATGACAACAACCCAATTACAATTTACCCTAATCCATCGGGGCAAGGCCAGCGTGGTTGGACAATCTCCGGTATTTTGCCGCAGGACTTCCAACAGCAATTACAGGTAAGAATGGTAGACTTTTCCGGTCGGATGATTTGGCAGGATGAGATATTTGGAAAAGAACACGTCAGGATTGAAAGTCAACGATCACTTCCTGCCGGGATTTACCTGCTGCAAGTCCGTTCAGAAAATGGATTTTATTTGGGTAAATTAGTAGTTCAGTAAGTGTATGCCCAGGAGGTGATTTTAAATCATCTCCTGGATGGAATAAGTTAAAATGATTGAAACAGTATTAAAATTTTTCTACAACAACTCCTTCGTGAGCTTGTTGTTGGGAATGGCGATTTTGCTGGTGGGGCTTAGTGTAGTCCCCTTTGAGCAACTACCCGAAGGAATGCCCCGTTTTCCTTTGGCGGTGGATGCCTTGCCGGATATTGGTGAGCACCAACACATCGTCTATGCTGACTGGACAGGGCACTCACCCGAGGAAATCGAGGATCAACTAAATTACCCACTGACAACGGCGCTTTTAAGTTTGCCAGGCTTAAAACAAGTGCGTAGCCACGCATTATTCGGCAGAGCAACGGTATATTTAGTTTTCGATGATGACCTGGATTATTATTGGTGTCGTTCCCGGATACTCGAGAAACTGGCCGCCTTGGCCCCAGGAACTTTCCCCCCTGGCGTAGCTCCAAATTTAGCAGCCGATGCCACCGCCTTAGGACAGGTCTTCTGGTATACGCTGGAAGGAAGAGATAGTCTGGGGAATACGACCGGAGGCTGGGATTTACACGAGTTGCGCAGCATCCAGGATTTTTATGTCAAATATCAATTACTGGCAACAGAAGGTGTTGCAGAAGTATCATCTATTGGTGGCTTTGTCAAATCCTTTCAAATAGACGTTGATCCCGTCGCACTGGAAAACATTGAACTTAACATTTCACAGCTTTATCAAATTGTACAGCAGAGTAATCGGGATGTAGGTGCCAGAACTTTAGAAATGAACCGGGTCTCCTATTATATCCGCGGATTGGGACAGGTCCGAAAAGTGAGTGATTTGGAAGAGTTGGTAGTGAAAAAAATTGGCTCTTCATCTATCTTACTCAAGGATGTAGCCCGGGTTTATCTCGGTACCGAAGAACGCAATGGCATTTTAGACAAAGGGGGAGCCGAGGTTGTTGGCGGAGTCGTAGTGGCAAGGGTAGGGGCCAACCCCATGGAAGTGATGCAGAAGGTAAAGGCAAAAATTAATACCCTAAGCAAAGGCTTACCCCGGATAAAACTACCGGATGGTAGAACAACTCAATTGACCCTTGTCCCATTCTATGACCGTTCTGAAATAATAACAGCAAGTTTACAGACGCTATTTCAAACCTTGTTGTTTGAAATAATTCTTGTTTTTATTGTCGTTTTCTGGATGTTGCGCCGATTGGACTTAGCCTTTTGGTTGTCGCTTTTATTGCCGATGGCCGTGCTATTGACCTTTGTCGGGATGAAGGCGCTAGGTGTGACGGCAAACATGGTTTCCCTGGCAGGCATTGCAATTGCCATTGGCACCATGGTAGACATTGGGATCATGCTGACCGGTGAAGTAGACCGGCAAGTCTTTAAGGCAGGTGATTGGCAGCGGCAGTTATATGCTACCTGCCGAAGAATGCTCCCTATCATTTTCATCGCCGTAGCAACCACCCTTTGTAGTTTTATTCCCGTTTTTGGATTAGCAGCAGCAGAAGGAAAATTGTTTACCCCATTGGCAATAACGAAAACCCTGGCCATCGCTATTGCATTTATTTTAGTATTGATCTTATTGCCTGTCGCATTAAAATGGAATTACAGACTGTTGTCATCCCAGGCGATCAGGAATAAAACACTGTCTCAGACACAGTTTGTAGGCATATTGTTTTTATTGCTGTTGTTGTTGAGCAGTATTTGGTTTCCTCTGGGTGTGGGAGTAGCCTGGTGGCAAAATAGCTTATTTGTAATATTGTTATTTGCAGGGATCGCGATACCTATTAACTGGTTTATAAAAAAATATGAGACTATTCTGCGCTGGTGTGTAGCACACAGTCGGATATTCTTTAG
>CBDUIU010000521.1:0-4019 GCA_965367335.1 uncultured Saprospiraceae bacterium | reverse complement strand
GAGGATATTGAAAAAATCTTTATGGAATGGATTTCCAATAATTACTTGCAGGACAATGAACTGACCAGCTTGGATGCACGTGCACAAAAGGCTGTGAATAAGCAATGGGAGGATATTGTTACCTCTTTGACAAATGAGCAAAAGGAAACTATTCAAGGTCCTATTGAGTGGACGCGTGTTCACAACTTGCCTGATCATGTCTACTTCAATCATGCACAGCACGTCTCTGTCGGCAAAATTGATTGCCAACAATGTCATGGGCCTGTTGAAAAAATGGAAGTGCTTGGTCAATATGCTCCCCTATCAATGGGATGGTGTATCAATTGCCACCGGGAAACGGAGGTTCAATTTGTTGGCAATGAGTACTATAATTCTTATGAAAAGTATCACGAGCAGTTAAAATCTGGAGAACGTCAGAAAGTAACTGTTGAAGAGATTGGTGGTTTGGAATGCCAAAAATGTCATTATTAAAACAGTAGACAGACCGCTTGTTGATCATAACTTATATTAATTAGACGCTAGACTTAAGACTTACATCATATTAACATGAAAGAAATTAAACAAGGAGCCTGGATCGGAACTGCCGATAGAAACCATGACCCCAAATTGGCAGAGCTTGCTCAACGAGAATTTGCTGATGAGTCATTGTTAGATACCTTGTCAAAAGACGACTCGCTAAATGTAGGTAGTAGCCGTCGGGACTTTTTGAAATATCTTGGTTTCGGACTTGGAGCTGCGACGGTTGCGGCTAGTTGTGAAGCACCAGTTAGACGTGCTATCCCTTATGTGGTGAAACCTGACGAAATTGTGCCGGGTGTAGCCACCTATTATGCTTCATCCTATGTGGATGGTGGTGATTATTGTGCTATTTTGGTGAAAACCCGGGAAGGGCGTCCGATTAAGATTGAGGGTAACGCCATGTCTCCAGTTACAAAAGGAGGAACAAATGCCCGGGCCCAGGCTACAGTTCTTAGTTTGTATGATACCAATCGTTTACGTGGCCCTATTGCCATGACGGATGGTAGTCCGGAAGCATCCACCTGGCAAGCTATCGACAAAGCTGTTGCCGGTAAACTTAATGCCAACGCTAAAGTGCGCATTATCACCAATACGGTTTTGAGCCCTACTTCTAAGAGTGTCTTTAATGAATTCAAAGCAAAATATCCCAATACGGAAGTTGTTAGTTATGATGCAATTTCTGCAGCTGCATTATTAGATGCCAATGAGCAAACTTTCGGTATTCGTGCCGTTCCGGCTTATAGCTTCCAAAATGCTGATGTAATTGTGAGTTTTGGGGCCGACTTCCTCGGTACTTGGATCTCACCAATTGAATATGCTGCTCAGTATGTTGAAAAGCGTAAGATTAACAATATTAAAAATGCCAAAATGTCTCGCCACATTCAAGTGGAAAGCGGTATGTCCTTAACCGGGTCAAACGCTGATAACCGCATTTTGGTAAAACCTTCCGAACAAGGTGCTGCCATCGTTACTCTTTTTAACGAAGTTGGAAAACTGACAGGTGGTGCAGGTGTTAGTGGACCTAAAGTGAATGATAAAGCGGCTCGTGCAATAGCTGCAACTGCCAAAGAATTGGTAGCTGCCCGTGGAAAATCTTTAGTCGTTTGTGGTACTAATAACGTAGGAGAACAACTACTGGTGAACCAGATCAATATCATGTTGGGCAACTACGGTAAGACCTTTGATTTTGGTCATTATTCTCACCAACGTCAGGGTTCTGATAAGGCTGTTCGTAAGTTGATCACTGAGATGAACGGAGGAAGCGTGGATGCGCTCTTTGTTTTCGGTGGTAATCCTGCATATGATCTTCCTGATGCAAGCCAATTTGTAGCGGGTATGGCTAAGGTAGGGCTGAGTATTTCTTTCGCAGGCTCAATTGATGAAACTGGTCAGAAATGTAATTTCATTGCCCCTGATCACCATCTTCTGGAAGCCTGGGGTGATGCGGAGCCTAAGCACGGTCAAATCAGTTTAATCCAACCTACTATTTCTCCTTTATTTAATACCCGTAAATCGGAAGTTAGTTTACTCACCTGGGCTGGCAGTGAAAAATTGAAAAAAGATGCTGATCAGCCGTATTACGAGTATTTAAAAAATAATTGGGAAAGTAATGTTTTTTCTCGCCAAACCAGCTATGCTTCATTCCAATCTTTTTGGGATAGTTCTTTACATGATGGTGTAGTGGAGTTGCCAATAGGTGAAAATACAGCTACTGTGATGGAAGTGAATGCTTCTTCAGCAGCTAGCAAAGTTAGTAAACCGGCGAATGGTGCTTTTGAGCTGGGGATCTATGAAACAGTAAACATGGGGGCCGGCCAACATGCCAATAACCCTTGGTTACAAGAGCTTCCTGACCCTGTCTTACGTACTGTTTGGGGTAATTACCTTTCTGTTCCAGTGGAATGGAACGGATCTGATGCGATTGAAGGAGTCAAAGGGATTGGTCGTGAGAATATGTATTCTACCGCTGACCTGGTTGATGTAACCCTGGGAGATGGTTCTGAGCGAATGACTGCAGTGCCTCAGTTTGGTCAGATGGAAGGAACTTTAGCCACCGGTATTGGTTACGGCAGAACCGTGGCTGGCAAGGCTGGGCAAAATACAGGGACGAATTTATACCCGCACCTCTCAATTGAAGACGGTTATACCCAATATTACATTGGAAATGCCGATCTCTCTGAAATTGTGGGCAAAGAGGAAGAGTTTGCTTGTGTACAATACCACCATACTTATGGAGTTACCGGAACTAAAACGGGTAGTGAAGAAGTAATCAATGTGGATGAGGAAGTACTAGCATATCAAGGAGCGCTGACGGACCGTTCAGTTGTTTACAGTACCAATTTTAATCACCTCGATGACTTTGTCCATGAGTTAGAAGAAAAGCGGGCGGAAGCACAAAAGCTGAATTCTAAAACGCTTTATCCTTACGACGAGTACAAAGAGAACTTCTACGACCAAGGGCACCACTGGGGAATGCATATTGATATGAATGCCTGTATAGGTTGTGGCGCTTGCTCTGTAGCTTGTATGGCAGAAAATAATGTTCCTGTAGTTGGAAAACGGGAAGTACATCGCCATCATGAGATGACCTGGTTGCGTATTGATCGCTATTACTATGGTGATGTGAACAACCCTAATGTGATGTACCAACCGATGCTTTGCCAGCATTGTGATAATGCTCCTTGTGAAAACGTTTGTCCGGTTGCTGCGACAAATCATAGCTCGGAAGGATTAAATCAAATGACCTATAACCGTTGTATCGGTACTCGTTACTGCGCGAACAACTGTCCTTACAAAGTACGTCGCTTCAACTGGTTAGATTATACCACTGCTGACTTGTTCCCTGGTAACCAACCTACTGTTGCTGGCGAAGAAATTCCTTACGGTGCAGATAACCTGACTCGGATGGTGTTGAATCCTGATGTAACCGTTCGTTCCCGTGGCGTAATCGAAAAATGTAGTTTCTGTGTTCAACGGATCCAGGAAGGTAAATTGACAGCTAAGCGCGAGCAACGTGCTTTGATGAACAATGATGTGAAAACAGCATGTCAAACAGCATGTCCAACGGGTGCGATCACTTTTGGTGATATGAATAATGAGAAAACAGATGTTAGTAAAAAAATGAAGAACCCATTGGTGTTCCATTCTTTGGAAGAGATCAATGTGCTACCTTCAATTCAGTATCAAACACGCGTGAATAATCGGAGTGAAGCACTTGATGCTTGATGATGAGATAGTTACCGATGGGACTACAAAGGTAGACGATAAGTCGTCTGAGAAGTAAATAAAATTAATTCGTCGCCGATATCGGCAGCGTTACGTAAACGAAACATTCAATTCATAAAAATGAGTGCAGTCGTATCTCCCTTAAGGGAACCCTTAATTACAGGTAGTAAAACTTACCATGACATCACGGAGGATCTTTGTCGATCTACCGAGAAAGTACCACCCACGAATTGGGTTATTGCCTTTTTGATTTCCGTATCTGTTCTGGGCCTTGG
>CBDUIU010000520.1:0-4024 GCA_965367335.1 uncultured Saprospiraceae bacterium | reverse complement strand
CTATATAACAAAATATACCCATTTTTCATCCTAAAAAACAAAAACATGAAACAGTATGTAATCGGATTCCTGTTGATCGTATCTATTAGTGCCTGTGGACAGGAAAATAATGAAATCCAGCATACATTAAAACAAATCATACAACATACCGAAGAAGCCTCATTATATCGAGATAATGTTGATTGGGATACTTTGAGGCCCAATATTTATAAACGCGCAAAAACAGCCAAATCAATTGCTGATTTAAAACCGGCACTCGTATATATGCTCAAATCAGTAGGTGATGAACATGGACGAATTATCCATAACAATCAAATTTTAGCGTATTATAATACAGGCGAATTAAAAGCGCATCAACAATCTTATCAAAGTCAAATCTATAAAAATGTTCAAATGGGGAAAGTCTACCAGTTCCATACAGAGATGTTGGATAATCATACAGGCTATGTCAGAATTGTAGGTTTACCCATGGGAGATAATGAGAAAATGGCTTCCGAAATTCAAAGTGCGGTATGTCAGCTCATAGCAGATGGAGCGAAAGATTGGATAGTTGATTTAAGATATAACGGCGGAGGTAATATGCACCCAATGGCAGAAGGTATTGCAACAATTATCGGGAATGGGAAAGTTGGAGGTTCAAAGGGATTAAATACAGATCAAAATTCAATCTGGAGAATTGAAGATAACGATTTTTACTATGATGATTATTCGATTGCCTTGAAGGAAGATTGCCAGGTAACAGCTAATCCTAAAATAGCCGTGTTAACAAGTTTATACACCGCAAGTTCGGGGGAAGCCCTCGCTGTAATTTTTAAAGGAAGAGAGGATACAAAATTTTTCGGTCAGAAGACTTTTGGTTTGATCACCGTTACTGACTGGAATATGATTAATGATTCAACCGCAATGACTATTTCCGTAAGCTATTATAAGGACCGAAATGAAGTCGTTTATGATAAGTATGTAGATGTGGATATAGAGATGCCATTTGAGGAAGAACCTCTATCAGAAAATGATCAATGCTTGCACGCTGCATTGGATTGGGTGAATAAAGAATAAAATGTAGTATACAACGCGTAATCCCTATTTGACTTTGTATTTACTACCTTTTTCTCGAAAAAATAAGCACA
Organism: uncultured Saprospiraceae bacterium; assembly: GCA_965367335.1. Lineage (GTDB taxonomy): Bacteria > Bacteroidota > Bacteroidia > Chitinophagales > Saprospiraceae > CBDUIU01. The sequence goes on along the minus strand of CBDUIU010000520.1, from coordinate 2,897 downwards.
GTTAGTTACATGGAATATTTCAGAATAGTAGAAGTAAAAACAACCGAGGAACATTTACAGAAATCTTTGGTTTTGAGCAAGCTGGAAGAAATGAGTACTCAGATTTTTAATCTAGATTATCCGAATGAAGGGGAAGTAAATATTGGTGGAATATGGGGAGAATTTACATTAAGTCGAAGCAAAATAAAAGGTGGTCTTCGGTTTTCATTATTGGAATGTCCTAATGCACTTTGCTGGACGATCACGACAGGTTATCCTCCAGATCCAGAATCAATAATTATTCATTTAACCATTAATCGCCAACAGAAAAATCAAGAATTTTTGGAAGAGATTGATGATTTCTTAGATGATCTTGGAGGTTGTTTGCATAACCTTTTTCGAAACAAAAAATAAGAGAAAAGTAATTAATGGCTTTAATAAAAAAAGTGTAATAATTATGCATCTGCTTTGCCTTGAATTCATTGATAGAAATATACTCATGCAGTAAAACTAAGTTCAGCGAGCTGAACCTACTAAGCTGTTCCGCTCATAATTCCTATAATATTTTACCTATCTTGAGCCTTAGCACATCTTAGACAATACTACCAACTTACTTTCAACAGCCAATATCTCTATGCAGTTAAAAACATTTCTACAAATTTTCGGAGGCATAGCTGTTGCCCTGACTATATTGCCATTTATTGCTATTGATTATTGGTGGATCAGAGTTTTTGATTTTCCACATATACAGTTGACTACGCTGACTTTTCTTGCTATCTGTTTTTACTTCATCAGATTTGACGTTAAACATAAGAATGATTTTTATATCGTTGGCATATTGATCGCCTGTTTTGTTTTTCAGCTTTCCAAAATTTATCCCTATACCCCACTCGCGGCATTTGAAGTATTGAAAAACACAAAGAATAACCCGGATAAAACCATAAAAGTCCTTGCAGCTAACGTATTGCAAAAGAATGAAAACAAAGAAAAGCTGCTATCCGAAATCAAAAGATTAGATGCAGATATCTTGCTTTTCACCGAAACAGACCTTCGTTGGAAGAACAGAATTTTTCCTGCGGTAAAAACAGACTATCCTTACCGGGTAGAAATCCCAATCAGCAATACATACGGAATGCTGTTATACTCAAAATTCAAACTTATTGATCCCCAGATAAAATCTATCGTCGATGATAGTATTCCTTCCATTCATTCGCTTGTACGAATGCCTTCTGGCGATACGATTCAACTTTTTGCCATTCATCCTACCCCTCCGGTTCCTCAGCATAATATGAGCTCTACAGATCGGGATGCGGAAATGATGAGGATCGCTTTAAAAGCGTTGAATTCAAAATACCCTGTGATCGTTGTGGGTGATTTTAATGATGTCGCCTGGTCAGAATCTACTACTTTATTTCAGAGAGTAAGTGGCTTGTTAGATGTAAGAAAAGGACGAGGTTTTTTTAATACCTATCATGCAGATTACTTTATACTTCGCTGGCCGCTGGATCACATTTTTGTATCTGAACATTTCCGGGTGATATCGGCCGAACGAGGCAGGCCTATTGATTCTGATCATTTTCCAATTTTTGTAAGTCTGAGCCTTGAACCGAGTGGCGCAGTTCAACAAAAATTAGACCCGCCAACTGAAAATCAGCTGGAAAAAGCCAGGGAACAAATTAAGGATGAAATAGAACAAGAACAGAAATAGTCATCTCTTTCAATATTCTTTGATCAGCGTTACCCTGCCAGGCATCTAATCCTCTTTCAGACAGATGAAAATAGCTTCTCTACCCTACCATTCCTAAAATTTATCGATTTTCAGAGAACAATGGTAGAAAATATTTTAGTTTCTTACCTGACAATCTTAAATTTCAACCGAAATCTACTACTGCATTTGTAGCAGAAACGCTCTTGATAAAAATAACCGGATGATCCATTACGCTTGTAATTGAGCGTTGCTATGTTATTGAGTTTAACATTTCAATTATGCCACACTCCAATTTTATTTTCCAAGCTTTAGCTGTTCACCTCAAAGGTTCACTTATCCTGATCACTATTTGCTTACTATTAGGCGCTGATCCGCAGGCTCAAACTGGGCTGAAGGCGGAGTATTATGATGGGACCAATTTCGACCGTTTAGCTACCGTCAAGTATGTCCCGAATATTGATCAATACTGGAACAGACATCCTCCGGTGCCCGGCATAAACCCACACCGCTGTTCAATCAGATGGACAGGTAAACTCAAACCGGGGAAATCCGGCACTTATAAATTTGCCGCAAGGGTCGATGATGGAATCCGGGTCTGGGTCGATGATCGATTGATCATTGATCAATGGTCACTCAACGATGTAGGTATTTTTCAGGGCACTGTGGACCTGGTTGCGCATCAAACGTATGACCTTAAGGTAGAATATTTCAATGCCTTGGTGGAGGGAGAAGTTCGACTGCTTTGGAAAATCCCTAATGTAAAAAGAAGCTGGTACGATCGGTTATTTGGAGATGAAGATGGCTTTAAAGTAATTGCTCCGGAATATTTTATCCGACCTGAGGAGTCCAAACAAAACGAAGGCGAGCTTATTGTATATAACAATAACAATGCAAACAACACTCCTGCCAGGCAGAATAGTGATGTAAGCCAATCAAAGCAGGAGAACGTCAGCAAAAAAAGAAAGCAGAATAAACCCACTAAGCAAGCCAATAATAACGAAATACCGGAAGTTCCTAAAACAGTTGTCAGTGTTAAAGAAGCAGAGCAGTATATTCCAAAAAATATAGAGTTTGAAAGAGCCAAGACCATCATTCTGCAGTCCTCGTACAAAGAACTAAACTCATTTGCTAATTTCATGTTAGACCATCCTCATTTAAAGGTAAAGATCGAAGGACACACAGATCCTGTTGGGGATGCTGAAATGAATCT
>CBDUIU010000519.1:0-4026 GCA_965367335.1 uncultured Saprospiraceae bacterium | reverse complement strand
TTTATTTTTTCAGGTGCCTTTCGTCACGCGTCGCCTGAAGGCAACGCGACTTTAGTCTTCTCGCAGTACTTCCACCGGGTTTCCCATACCGGCCCGAGCCGTCTGCCAGCCCACTGTTAACAAGGCAACAACTAACACCACTACCCCACTCGCCACCGTCGCCCACCAGGGAAAGGCAATCCGATAGGCAAAATCCAGCAACCAGTTGTTCAGGAAATACCAGGTAATTGGCAGTGCTAATAACACGGCAATTCCGATCAGGATCATAAAGTCCCTGGCGATTAAATGCAGGATCTGTAGTACCGAAGCTCCCAGTACCTTTCTGATTCCGATTTCCTTAAAGCGCTGCTGGATCAACAACGCTGCTAAACCAAATAGACCGAAGCAGGCTATAAAGATCGCGAGAAAGGCAAAGTAGCTGATAATGGCCGACAAACGGCTTTCGGCCTGGTAAGCTTCCTGGAGGGTTTCATCGAGAAATTGATATTCAAAAACTTTCTCGGGAAAATGTTGGGTCCACTGATCTTGAAGAAAGGCTAGTGTCTGGCTGATATTAGTGTTTTCAATCTGAACGGCAAAGTAACCAAAGATGCCAGGGCGGACTTCCATCACCAGGGGCTGAATTTCCTCATGCAGACTTTGAAAGTTAAAGTCTTTGAGGACGCCCACGATGTTGCCTTTTTTTCCCTCCATATTCATCTCTTTCCCAACCGTCGTAACCGGATCTTCCCAACCCAGTAACTTCATCGCTTTTTCATTGACCATAAAGGAACTAAGGTGATCTACGCCAAAGGAAACATCAAAGTCCCGACCGGCGAGGAGTTCAAGGTCGAAGAGTTCGACAAAGTCATAATCGACGGCCAGGGTGCGAGCGACGAGTTGCTCACCTTCGGGAGTATGTGCACTGGTAACGTGGCGGCCAATCGCCCCCGTTCCCGGCAAACTGGAGCACTGGGTAACCGCCTTGATACCAGGATTATCGAGCAAGCTTTTGTCAAAAGTATTCATCCGGCCGCGGAGGGTAGCATCACCGGGGCGAACCAGGGCATTGATATTATTGCCACTATTCAGTGGAAGGGCAAGGACCAGGTCTTGTTTAAAACCCATCGGTTGGCTACGCAAATACTGTAATTGCAGGTATAATGTTGTAGCGCCGGAGATAAAAACAATAGCGGCTAAAAACTGTACGCTGATCAAGCCTTTGCGGAGCCATTCATTGCCTCGGCCACGCGTAACCCCCAGTTGCCCTTTCAGGATAGAGACTGCCTGATAACGACTTACGACAAAGGCCGGGTACAAGCCAGCTAACAGCCCTGCAACTACAAAAATGCTTACAAATAACAAGAGTATTACAGGCTGCTGCAACAAGGCAAAGGGAATCTCTAGTCCTGTTAAATCATTAAGGTGGGGCAACGCTAACCAGGTCAGGAGCAAAGCCAGCACAAAAGCTACAAAACTCAACACCAGGGACTCAGTTAAGAACTGGCCGACCAAAGAACGTTGACTTGCGCCTAACACTTTTCGCACACCTACTTCCTTGGCGCGGGTCATCGAACTAGCTGTGGATAAATTGATAAAATTGATACAGGCGATTAGCAGGGTAAGCGCACCGATCAGTAAGAAAATATATAAGTAAGACAGGTTTCCGGAAGGTTTTGGGCCACCAGCCTCTGAATACAAATGGATCCTGGAAACGGGAATCAAACTAAAACTTTGTCGGTCCCGAATCTGTTCATGCCCTTTCTCCATAATCAATTCCTTTAGGCGTTTGTTTACACGTTCCGGGGATTGGTTGGGTTTTAATTTGAGGTAGGTGTAGGAATGGGTGGCGGTCCAGTTATGCGTAATAAATTGCCTGGCATTCTCCCTAGCGTGCTCCGGTTCCACTTTGATCATGGTGTTAAAAGGTAACAACATACTAAATTCCAGGTGACCGTTATTCGGCCAGGCTTTAACCACGCTACTTACCCGGTAGCCATCCTCGCCCGCCAATTGCACGGATTCCCCAACAACATCCATACGGCCAAAAAGCTTTAGTGCGGTAACATCACTTAACACGACAGCATCCGGGTGGTGTAAGGCCGTAGCCGGATTGCCGTACAAGAAGTCAAAGGCAAACACCTCGGTTACCGTTGAATCTACAAAAAACACATCCTCCATTTCAAACTGCTGGTTCGTCTCCGGAAGGGCGACACTTAGTTCTCGTGGGTAAAAACGAGTAATCGCTTCGACTTCCGGATAGTTACCTTGAACAGCCGGAGCAATCGTAGGTGGAATCCGGTTCATTACACCAGCTCCAGCACGGTCCATGTTGTACTCAATCCGGTACAGTCGTTCGCCGTCAGGATGAAAAGTATCGTAGTTGAATTCATGCCAGCAATATAATATGACCAAAAAACAACAAGCCATTCCCAGGGCTAAGCCGGCGACATTAATGAAGGAAGAACGTTTGTGTTTCCAGAGGTTGCGCAACGCAATTTTAAGGCGAAAGGTGGTCATAGGCTTGTGAGTTAGTGGGCGAAACCCCGTCTGATTGCCGGACAGAATATCAAGCGTGAACTGAGGATTGGGTTATTGAGTTAGAAAATATGGAGATGATCAACCAGCTAAATTCAGCTCAAGATACCATTAAGGTAAACATTTCTACCCTACATATACGAGCATGAATTGCTAAATTTTCCTTCCTGTTCTTATTGCTTAAAATGTGTTGGTTAGAGAAAGAAGGGCAAATCTGTTGGCGGAGTGCCCAAAAACTATTCTGCTACTAATCATAAAATTTTACATGCCTGGAGCTGGGTTAAATATTATACAAATATGGCCATTTCATTGATAAAAACCGCATCAATACTGTGAATTATCAGCAACTATAATTTTTTAAAACATATCAAAAACAACTGATATACAGTAAAATACCTATTAAATATTAATTATATAAACTAGCATATTAACATTTTTATACATATATTGAATTTGTTTTTATTTCCTAACCAAAATACTGATTAATTATGGCAATTTATCTAGTTCAAAATCAATGGGGCGGTAATACAGCCCCTTGGCACCCCGGAGGTACATGGGTTTTAGGCTGTAGAGCCAACCAGAATGTCGTAGCTATGGACGTTCGTTCAAATGATGGTGGGAAAACGCTGACAGGAACCATGACCTAATTTGATGAAGGTCCTATTGGCTTTAAGGCCACTCAGGTTGCTGGATGTAACTACACAGTAGAAAACCAATGGGGCGGTAAAAATGCGCCCTGGCATCCTGGAGGGAACTGGATTATGGGCTATCGGGAAGACCAATATGTTGTGGCGATGAAGGTCAACATGACAGATAGTGGCGACCTGGAAGGCACCATAACTTACAAGGGCGAAGGACCTATCGCCTTTAAAGGCATGCTCGTTGCCGGATGTAGTTATTCGGTAGAGAATCAGTGGGGAGGGAAAAGGGCTGCCTGGAATCCTGGTGGTACCTTTGTACTCGGAACTCGAAAAGATCAAAAGCCTATTGCCTTTGACATCATGTCTAATAATGATGGTAAAACCTTTACCGGCACCATGACTTATTATGGAGAAGGGCCAATTGGCTTTAAAGCTACCCAAGTCGGTGGTAATGTTTACAAAGTAGAAAACCAGTGGGGTGGTAAAAATGCCGCTTGGAATCCCGCCGGACAATTCGTCATTGGTTGCAGAGTCAATCAAAGAGTGGTTGCGATGAAAGTGACCTCCACTGACAATGGTGATCATTTTACCGGCGAAATGACTTATGCTGGCGAAGGGCCGATCGGCTTTAAAGCTGTTCTTTCAGAACTGGTTACAGCTGGTGTAAAATCATAGTACGATATAGTTCAAGTAGATATAGAATATGTGCTGCCTGCAGGATTTGTAGGCAGCATTTTTTTTGTAATGATCTCTTCTGTGGTATACGTGACCCTTTTATGATTTCTGTCAGCAAGTAACACGATACAATTATCATTCAGCATTCTCATATAATTCCCCTACCTTCGCTAAGTACCTAACTGTAAGGAAT
>CBDUIU010000518.1:0-4031 GCA_965367335.1 uncultured Saprospiraceae bacterium | reverse complement strand
CGTTGATTTTGCGGGTACCTTTTGGCTGGAGGTGATCGATGAAAATGGATGTTTGGCCTCGGACACGATCGACCTTCAGACGATAATTCCACCCGAAGTTAGTATTGATGCGGACTCCCTGGTTTTTTTGGGAGATCAAACCATTCTGCACGTCAATGCGGCCGGCGGAACGGGGCAGCTGAGCTTCCAATGGATTCCAGATACCTGGTTGGATTGCAATGATTGTCCGTTTCCGGTAGCTATGCCCTTAGAAAGCATCGAGTACTTGCTCATCGTTACGGATGAGCAAGGCTGCGCAGATTCCACCCGTTTTCTAGTAGAAGTTGATCAAATGCGGCGGGTTTATATTCCTAATGTTTTTTCTCCGAATGAGGATGGAAATAACGATTATTTCCGCTTATTTGCGGATGAGGGTGTGGTGAGTATTAACCAGGTACAGATTTTTAATCGGTGGGGGGCTGTGATCTTTGAAGGTGGCCCTGCTGACCTGGAAAGCCCGGCTGTCTGGTGGGATGGGCGTTTTAAAAATGAAAAAATGGATCCTGGGGTCTTCGTTTACCAGTTTGAGGTCTTATTTGTAGATGGGCAGACAAAGGTGTACTCCGGCAGTATTACCCTGGTGAGATAGCTTTTGTGATTAAGGTTGGATACTAGGAAATTGATAAAGAAGTGTCCGAAAGTTTGTAGGCAGGACACAAGGCCTGCCTACTGTGGATGATTACTCTAAAGTAACCTCCTTCGGACTACAAATATTATACAATTTTTTCAAAGAACTATTTGATTTTTAGCATAACACCTCAGTGGTTTTATTTTTTTTCACCACATAACGTGCTTTTACTTTTCCCGATCTTATTTGTGTCCTCCGCGTACTAAGAGCTATGTGTCCTAAGTGCCCTCAGTGGTTTTAAATTTTTTCACCATAACCGCCTTACTCCAAAAAACTTTCTAAACACCAGCATCATGGCTCACTGCCTATTTAATCTCCAACAAATCTCTTTTCACATTCAAAATAAAAATTATATGTTTTTCCCTTAAAAAGTACCACAATCCCAAAAACCTCCCTATTTTGCGCCGACACAAATTCAACGTATGAACAAAGCCAAAGTCATCGCCATTATCGGTGCGCGTCCACAGTTTATCAAGCATTTTCCTTTTGAACGAGAGGCCATCAAACACTTTGATTTGATCACGATTCACACGGGTCAACATTATGATCAGAATATGAGTCAGGTGTTTTTTGATGAACTCGGTATGCGCCAACCGGATTACCTGCTAAGCCTCGGAGGGGGTAATCACGGAGAGCAGACCGGTAAAATGCTGATCGAGATTGAGCAGATCGTTTTGGCAGAAAAACCGGATATGGTCCTGGTATACGGCGATACCAATTCTACCTTGGCTGGAGCGCTGATCGCCTCCAAATTGCACATCAAGCTAGCACACGTAGAGGCGGGATTACGCAGTTATAACAAAGAAATGCCGGAGGAAATTAACCGGGTGATGACGGATCATGCATCTGATCTGCTTTTGGTGCCCAGTCAAGTGGCTGTTGATAATTTGGAAAAAGAAAGCATCACTGAAGGTATCCATATTGTTGGGGATTTAATGAAAGATTTGACCCAACTAACTATTGAAAATAAATGGGTGAAAGATCGGACTATAGATAATCCCTATTACTATATCACCTTACACCGGCCATACAACGTTGATCAGGAGGATCGCTTAAATCAGGTGCTGGACGCATTAAATACTTTGGATAAAAAAGCGGTTTTTGCGATTCATCCCCGCACTAAAAACAGGATGAAAGAATTTGGTTTATCCGAAGCATCATTTCCCAATATCCAATTCATTGATCCCCAGCCTTACTTTAATAACCTCACCTATCTTTACTATTCAGACGCCCTGATCACAGATAGTGGAGGCATGCAAAAAGAAGCCTATTGGCTACAAAAGAAATGCGTCACTGTGCGTCCGGAAACCGAATGGGTGGAGACCTTGGATGACAATTGGAACACCTTGGTATTTGACAAGCTGGAAGAGATCCAAACCGCATTAGATAGTCGCGGGGTAAATTGGAATGCGGAGTTGTATGGGGATGGCGCTTCGGCGCAGAAGATGATGAGGTTGATTAAGGAGGAGGTTTTGAGGAAAAAATAAATTTACCCACAAGCGTAGCTTTCCCTCTCTACGGCAAAGCCGAGACTAGTTTTGCCCTGCGCTCTATGTGTCCTTTGTGCCCTTTGTGGTTTAAAACTCACCTACCAAGCGCCTATTATATCTATATAGTTTTCAAAAAAGCTTAATGAATTATTTAGGGCTTTACCAAATACTTAATTTGCACGAAAGCGAAGCTTTCCCTCTGTGCCCTGCGCATACCAAGTGCCTACTGTGCCTATCTTCCCATATGGTTTAAAAAAAACTCAAAGAAATAAATGAAACATTCACCACCCAATATTCGGTATTCCCCCTACCTTCCCGTATTTTCGCACCCAATTAAAATAACAACCTAACTCAATAAAATATGACCTACCAAAACTTGCTCATATCCGAGTCAAACGGAATCCTCACCGTAACATTCAATCGCGAAAAAGCGCTGAACGCCTTGAACAAACAAACCATGGATGAGCTATGGCACTTTTTTACGGAAGATGCCCCGGCCAGAGTTGCTGAGTTGAAAGGCATTATCCTTACCGGAGCGGGAGAAAAAGCTTTTGTTGCCGGAGCGGATATCAAGGAATTTCTCAGTCTGGAAGATGAGCATGGTGGTCAAAAGATGGCGCAGCGAGGACATGATATCTTTAATGCCATTGAGCGTTTTCCCAAGCCGGTGATCGCTGCAGTCAATGGTTTCGCTTTGGGAGGCGGCTGTGAACTAGCCATGGCTTGTCATATGCGGATCGCTTCTGAAAATGCAAAATTTGGTCAGCCAGAGGTCAACCTGGGTATCATCCCCGGTTATGGCGGTACCCAGCGGCTGATCCAATACATCGGCAAAGGCAAAGCAATTGAATTGTTGATGACAGGAGATATGATCGGGGCAGAAGAGGCGCATCGCCTTGGTTTGGCCAATCATGTTGTACCTGCAGATGAATTGTTAGCGAAGGCGACGAAGATCTTAGAAAAAATTGCCGGCAAAGCACCGATCGCTATTACCAAGGTGATTGAGGCGGTTAATAAATACTTCGAGCCGGGTCAGGATGGATTTAGGTTTGAAGTGGAGCAGTTTGGAAAAACAACGTTAACGGAAGATTTTAAAGAGGGGGCAGCAGCTTTTATTGAACGACGTAAAGCTGCTTTTACAGGGCGTTAAGAGAATTAGGTTTTTAATTGCAAAGCAGAAAGTTTTATCTACTTTTGCCAATTAAGTGGGTAGACAATTTATTGGCAACACAAATTTGTCCACCTACTTAGAAAAATCCGCTATCATAAAGTTTTATATAAGTTGAAAAGCAAGATATCTCCGGCAAGTTCACGTCAGATCATTAGTGTGATCGGACACCTTTTCTTTCTCACTTTCATCTTGGGCTGTGCTTATTATACCCCGGAACGGTTTATGGCTTTTGATGCGGCGTTTTATTCATTCGATCTCATTAATAATGAGCAGATCTATTACATCAACGACCGGCACATCAGTTTTTTGACACAGTCTCCAGCCTTATTATTTATCAAAATGGGCTTTGGATTGCCCACTGTGTTGACGGTCTATTCCATTACGTTTGGTTTGTGGTATTATCTGTTGTTTTTATGGACCAATTATGTCTTAAAAAACCCAAAAGGCACGGTATTGCTGATCCTTAGCTTGTGTCTGACCTTGCGGTATAAGCATTTTGCGGGACATACGGAGATCATCTTTGCCATCATGGTCGCCACGCAATTATTTATTTGGTTGACTACAGATAAGGCGGCTTTGTCCTGGTATAAAAGATGGATGGAATTCCCCGTGCTGTTGATACTCTGCGCCTGGTTGTATATCATTCACCCGGTCATTGTCATTCCCCTCACCATTATTCTTTTTGCTGATATTATAAAAAACC
>CBDUIU010000517.1:0-4037 GCA_965367335.1 uncultured Saprospiraceae bacterium | reverse complement strand
ATAAGATCGTTAAGGCGCAGACGGTGGTGGATTGGGCTTTTCGGGCAGAACCGTTAATATCACTGCATAATGAACATTTCGTACGAATAACCAAACAAAGACAGCCCTGGCGTCATCTGCCAAGGCTGTCCATATATGATTTAAAAACCTCCGCTACCTGTAGTCTATGACTACAGGGAAATATCCATCCCAGCTTAAAGTAAAGAAGATGAAAAAACATGAGATTGTACAAAGAACTCTTTATCAAATTGGGTTCGGCATACTGTTACTTCTTTTGTGGTATGCAATTGAAGAGCCGAAAAACATAGTAAACCGAAATCCGCCAAATTCAATTGATGACCCTGGGACGCAGTTATTTATAAACTTCTTCAGTTGGCTGGCACTAATAGCCGCAATAGGGCTACTAATGGTTGGATCAGCGGGAATTATCAGAATATTAATAAAGAAGTAGATACTTCAATACTTGAAGCCTATAGTTTATGACTACAAAAAATATCGACTTCTTTCGCTAAAATAGAACAGTATCAAACCGAACCGGGAAAAATTTATCAGAGATTCGACCTACAAAAATTACGGAATTGACGCCTATTTGGTGATTCTTTATCCGGAAAATCATAAATTGTACAACTGGACGCGGTCGGATCTAGTTTATTGGCATGACTGGTTCACCAACATGGCCAATATTTCAAAAAAAAGCATCCCAAACTTCGGCTTAAGCCAAAATTTGGGATGCTTCTTTTTTGAGAAACAGAAAGCGCGAGCCGTTTATAACAGCTCGACAGGAGCTTCAAAACGCATTCTCCTCCCCTTTCAAAAAGTTAACGATCGTCAAAAAAATGCATTTTAGATCTAGGGAAAAAGTCCAGTTTTCAATGTACCAAAGATCGTGATCCACTCTGTTCTGCATTTGTTTGACGGTATTTGTTGGTCCCCGATGTCCATTCACCTGGGCCCAGCCGGTTATTCCCGGTTTTACACTATGGCGGAGCATAAACTGGCTAATAACCCTAGAATACTGGCGAGTGTGCTGGAGCATATGAGGTCGTGGGCCAACGATGGACATATGACCAAGGAGGACATTGATAAATTGGGGGAACTCATCAATATTGTTTCGTCGGATAAAAGCTCCAATCTTAGTCAAACGAGCATCTGATCGGGTGGCTTGTTTTTCGTTACACTCTGCATTAACCGCCATGCTTCTGAACTTTATACAGAAAAAGGAGCGGTTGAGATAGCCGGTACGCCGCTGAATAAAAAAAACCGGCCCCCTGGATTCTAATTTTATTAGAAAGGCAAGAGCGGGGATCAACCAGGAAAGAATACAAACAATTACCAAACTGGAAAAGAGGATGTCAAATAATCGCTTGAGGAATCGATTGGGCGTTTGACTTATTTTTATTGTCGGGGGAATCGGATTACGAAGATCAAAATGATGATCCGGTTTGATCCTTTTTGGAAAAGGATCTGATTCCCGAGGTACGACAATGAAGTCAATAAGCTTTGAATTGTACAACTTTTTCAATGGTTGCACTTCCTCTTTATTCAATCTACTATTGATATTACTCACACCAGTGTCCGGTTAGCGGTTAAGAATAGGATGGAAAAGCATTAGGGCCCTTTTGATAGTAGGGCTTTCTAAAACGGGAGGGCTGGAATCGACAAGAAAAACTACATAGGAACCAGAACTACTTTTGTACCAGGTATTTCAATTGCTGCTCGAAGGTTTTTAAGATCTTGTCTTTACGGAGAAATTGCTCGGCATAAGTTCTGGCATTTTGCATATAAAAATACCGGTCACTGCTAAAAGCATTTAGAACGCCTTCCTTTAGTGAATCCGGATCGTCCGGTTTGATCAGAATCCCAATTTGATGCTGATGGGTTATTTTGTGCAACGTACTACCCTCTTCCGCCGTAATCAGGGCACAGCCGCCCGCTGCCAGAATGGTGCTCAATTTGGACGGCATCACCAAATCCGAAATCGCTTTCTTTTGCAGCACCAGGTGTAAGTCGGCCATGGCTAATAAAGCAGCCAGTTTATCGTAATCCTGCAAGGGTAAGAATCGAATGTTATGGAGTTGATGCTGATTGACCAGTTGTTGCAATTTATTTTTTGCACCACCCTCTCCGACAATTAAAAAGAAGAGTTGCTCATTGGTCCGCAGCTGATGGGCTATTTCAACAATGTTTTCCAGGCCCTGTTTTTCTCCTAAGTTACCTGAATACAATACAATCCGGTCTGAAGGTTGAAACCCAAAGGTTTCTCTTAAAGATTTGTTTTTGGGCAACGGATGGATAAAATCAGTATCTACCCAATTGGGGAAGAAATGGATCTTATTGCGTTGAATGCCCTTAGCTTCTATTTTTTTAATCATGCCTTCACTAATGGTGGATACAAAATCCGCTCTCTTCAAGATCCATCTTTCTAAAGATTTCATCAAACTAAGCAATGACTTCTGTTTGATCATTTTCAGGTCACTCGCAGCATCCACCTGCAGATCCTGGATATGATAGACCATGGGAATGCCTTTTAACCAGGAAAAAATCCTGGCCGGTATGCCCAAATGAAAGGGAGTAACCACACAAATGACTACGTCGTATTTTTGAAAAAAGGAAGCCAAAAGCACCAGACTGGAACTTAAAAGAAAAGAAAATTCATGCAGTATCCTTTTCAAGGCGCTGAGCTTCCGGGGGACATACAGTGGACAACGAATAATGGTTTCCCTCTCGCTTAGTTTTTCTTTTTCCCACCACCTGCCGGTGTAGGGGGATTGAATTTTCCAATTTGGATAATACGGAAAGGCTGTGATCACTTTCACCTCGTGTCCGTCCCTGGCCAACCAGGTACTTAACTCGCCATTGTATTTTCCAATGCCGGTTAGTTCCGGGGCGTGGTTGATGCTGTAAAGCAAAACTTTCAATTTGTTTCCTTGCATTTTTGTGTATCTGTGGGAGTTAACGATCTCTCAATATTTTGGCAGGCGTGCCGATCGCCACAATACCCGCCGGTAAATCGTGAAAAACGGAAGAACGGGCACCGATCACGGCACCTCGTCCGATCTTCACATTAGGAGCTACATATACATCCGTAGCTAACCAACATTCATCTTCCAGGACTATTTTCTGAGCATAGATCGGAAAGCTTTCTACCTGATAATCATGGGATCCGGTACATAGATAGGAGCGTTGCGAAACGACTACATTAGCACCGATCTCGATCTCACCAAGACTGTACAACACGACTTCATCACCTATCCAGGAATGATCGCCAATGCTTACTTTCCAGGGGAACTGGGTACGCATACTGGGCCGCAACTTGACGCCTTTTCCTATTTTGGCGCCAAACATTTTCAACAGCCACCTCCGCCATCCGTACATAAATTGCGGAGAAGTATGGAATAAGCAGGACTGCACCAGCCACCACAACTGGACATACCAGCCCGGGCGGCCGCGAAAGTCAGCAGGTACCCGAAAAAGGTCTAATTTCTGATAGGATCTTTGTCCCATTTTTCCGTTGTCTCTCCGAGTACCTTGGAGAGCTTTAAACCATATTTTTTTTGGAGAATGACTTCCAGTGGATCTTCCACCAGATCCTGCCGTATTTCAAAGATCAGGGCATCAACCAAAAACCGAAACCAAAAGCCCTGTAATACGTGAAAGATCAGGCCTTCTTTGCCATCTAAAAAACCTAATTTGAAAAAGTAGCGGTAAAAAAAGTAAAAGAAACTGCGTACAAATAAGGGTACTCTCTGAAAGATCTTTTGCTTAAACCATCGCCTTCTTTCAATCGGACTTCCAAAGAGATTAGCCTGTAAAGTCCCGCTTCTGGCCGCTGTCTCTTTGTGAATGGTTTCCGCCGCTTCATAAAGCGCCCACCGGGCATGATTGACGGCCCGAAGCGAGCACCCTCCTCGCCACCGGAAAAGCCCACGCCAAGGTATCGAATACCAAGATCGGTCAAGCTTGTCGTGCGTCTGTCGGTGTCGACGTAGAGGGAGTTGCCGCCGTCGAGAATCACGTCGCCAGGCTCCAGGAGCGGG
>CBDUIU010000516.1:0-4043 GCA_965367335.1 uncultured Saprospiraceae bacterium | reverse complement strand
ACCGGAAGCTGCAAAGTCCCCCATTGATACAATAAACGGCTTACCTGCTTCCTTGGCTAATTTGGTCTCCCGCCAGATCATTTCAGATGCCATAGCACTACCCCCTCCGGAGTTGACTCTTAACACAATCGCTTTTATACGTTCATCTTTGCGTAGCTTCCGCATCAGTTTCATATATTTTTCTCCACCGATATTGCCGTTCTCGCCTTTGCCATCAACGATTGTTCCTTCAGCGTAAACGACTGCTACTTTATTTTTACCGCTCCCTTTTTTTATTCCACCTTTCGATTTATAATAATCTGTAACGGTAATAGTTTTCATCTTATCCTTTTCATTTAAGCCCAAAAGCTCCCGTTGCTTGTCTTCTACCTGATCAGAATATACCAAGCCATCCACTAGCTTAAATTTCAAGGCATCTTCAGGCCCCTGGATCAGGTAATCATTGGCCATCTGATATAGATCCTCCTTGCGAATACCACGGGCATTTGAAATATCCTGCAAATAGTTTTGATAAATTCCAGTAATGTATTCCCGGATTTGTAATCGGTATTCATCACTCATGGAAGACCGACGGAAGGGCTCAGAACCACTCTTAAATTTACCGGCCCAAAATACTTCCATCTTGATACCGAGTTTGTCCAGCATATCTTTGAAGAAAGGCACCTGGGAAGCAAAACCCTGAAAATCAAAATTACCTATGGGGTTCAAGTAGACTTCATCAGCTACCGAAGCCAAATGATAGGTACCTTGGGAATAGTAATTGGCATAGGCCGTGGTAAACTTACCTGACTTTTTAAATTCAAGAATTGCATCGCGTAAGACACTTGAAGATGCCCGCCCCAATGGTAAGCTACTTAGGTCTATATGTAAGCCTTTGATATTGTCATCCTCCGCAGCGTTTTCAATCGCTGCTGCGATATCATGTAATCCTACGATATCATCCATTTCCAAGTCAAAAGAATTGACCTGTACGTTATTCGTCCGCTCTGGAATAGCTTTGTCAAAAGTAACCGACAAAATGCTGTTCGGCTCTACTTTCATTTTTTTATCTGCTGAGGAAGCTAATCCTACAGCAAAAAAGAAAAATAAAGCCCCCATCAATATCATAGCGAGAAAAACGCCGAGACATGATGCAAAAGTGAATTGAAAAAACTTACCCATAAGTTGTATTCGTGTTTACTGATTTAATTGATTCGTTCTTAAAGCCCAAATATAACATCTAAATCAGCAGATTAATAAAGGTAATTAGATGAAATTGCAGTATTTGTAGATAAAACCTGAAGTCTGTTGTCAAGCAGGCTCTTTTTTCTCCCAATTGATGCCTTGTTTTTGGCTCACCTATGCGTGTTTCTGTGCATTAGAAGCTTAGGCCATAGCTCAGAAAATAGCATAATAGTTAAAGATTTCTAAAAATGTTGCAACATTAAATGTATATACATACATTTGTGCTGTGAAAATTGAAAAGGAAATTAATCAGAAAGGATTTAAGAACGAATACCAAAAGGTATTTATCAACTTATTATTCACCACAGCATGGATAACAAAGCTGAATCAGGATCAATTAAAACCTTTCAAAATTTCCTGGCAACAATTCAATATCCTCCGAATTCTAAAAGGTCATCAGCCGGAAGCGGCTACGGTGAAAATGCTTGGTGAAAGAATGATCGACAAAATGTCCAATGCTTCCCGTTTGGTAGAAAAGCTCAAACAGAAGGGTTTGGTGGAGCGGCGGTCCTGTTCCCAGGATAGAAGAAGAGTGGATATTTACATCACTCCAGCCGGTCTTGAGCTTGTAATAAAAGCAAGCGAAGTAGTAGAACGGGAAATTGAAAACAGTCTCTCAAATTTAAGTATTGCAGAGACGAAATTGTTGAATGAGTTGTTGGATAAGCTCCGTGGGTAGCATTTGAATGGTCAGGTAAATATTTTTTTAACCAAATAGATGTATATACATTAATTGTAACTACGACAATAATCAATAATTCTTTAAAATTTTAAAATGTCAATTATCATGAAAAGCTCATTTATTATTACTGCATTTCTCGGACTATTTGCACTTTCGTTTACCACACCGGCTGCTGTAAAATCATTAAAAGTGGATACGGCAAAAAGTCAGGTTATCTGGAAAGGCTACAAAGTCCTGGGTGCACACGAAGGAACCATTACGATTAAGGAAGGTAATCTGGATTTTGACGGGGATCAATTAACCGGTGGGTCTTTCACCATTGATATGACCAGCATTAATTGTACAGACCTTGAAGGAAAGTACAAAGGTAAATTAGAAGCCCATTTGAAAAGCAACGATTTTTTTGGAGTGGAAGAAAATCCAACTGCAACCTTTAAAATTACCAATGTAGTTTCACGTGGAAAAGCAGGTGAATATAAAATTATCGGTGACCTGACCATCAAAGAAACGACCAAAGAGATCAAATTTAACACAACAGTTACCAAAGAAAATGATCAGACGATTGCTGTGGCTCCCATTAAAATTGACCGGTCAGATTTTGACATTCGGTATGGCTCTGGCAGCTTTTTTGAGAATTTAGGTGATAACACGATCTACGATGAGTTTGATCTAAATGTAAATTTGATCGTCAAATAAGCGAAGGGCTGAAAGTAACCTAAGGAAGAATATTTATTTATTCAACAAAAGGATTACTAATCAGGTATTTCATTATCTCCTACTCCGCCTAAAGACGTAATTTATCTGTTTTAGTAAAAGGATTACGTTAAATTATTTGTTTTTGTTAAGATATATTTTTATCTTTGAATCAATAATTTTAACAGGATTATTTATTCTGTAGAGCATCAAATTTACAGAAGAGAGTGGATTCTTAAAGAGTCGTAATTTCACATGAAGTTACGGCTCTTTGGATTTTAGCCCAGACACTAATCCGCCTTAGCTCCCGAATGCAGGTCTTCCCCTTTCGGGCGTGTTTTCGCCTTAATTATTAATCGCAAACTCTGATCGTACGTAAAGTAATTCCACACCCAATTTAGAAAAACAAAGAGTCTGTTTTTCACCCCAATCAAAGCGTATAGATGAACAACCAGCCAAATCAACCAGGCAAAGAATCCCTGCGTTTTCAAATAGGGTAAATCCACAACTGCTTTGTTACGACCAATGGTCGCCATGGAACCAAGGTCTTTATAGGTAAAGGGAATCAGGGTCTCTTTTTTCTGTTTTCGCAAGAGGTTTTTCATCAGGTTTTTAGCTTGTTGAATAGCAACCTGAGCTACCTGTGGATGACCTTCCGGGTAGGCATCTGTTTCCATATATGCAATATCTCCGAGGGCAAAAATGTCTGTACAATCTTTTACTTCATTATAGTGATTCACGTGAATACGATTGCTATAGGCTTTAGCAGAGTCAGGAATACCTTCAATCCATCGCCCAGTGACGCCCGCAGCCCAAATGACTTTATCCGCATGAATTTTATTTCCATCATTCATGTATACATATTCGCCATCATAGTCTTTTACCCGGGTCCCGGTTTTAACGATGACATTCAAATCTTCCAGAAATTCTTTTGCCTTGGCAGAAGCTTCTTCACTCATGCCCTTCAGCAATTGATCCGCTCCCTGGATTAAATAAATATCAATCTCATCACAATTTAGTTCCGGATAATCTTTGGGCAAAATGTATTTGCGCATTTCTGCCAGCGCTCCGGCAACTTCAACGCCTGTGGGTCCACCCCCCACAATTACAATGTCTACTAAACGCTGACGTTGATCATAATCTTTTGTTGAGATCGCGCGCTCATAATCATTCAAAATCGCATTGCGAAGCATCAGCGCCTCTCCTACCGACTTCATCGGGATTACTTTTTTACGAATATTTTCGTTGCCAAAAAAGTTAGTATCCACACCCGTCGCAATGACCAAATAATCATATTCCAATTCTCCTATGGTCGTCTGCACAATCTTTTGTGCCGTATCCACACTTTCCAACTCCGTTACCCGGATAAAAACCTTTTTGTTATTTTGAAATGCTTTACGCAATGGAAAAGAGATAGAGCTGGGTTCCAGGCCAGCCATCGCTA
>CBDUIU010000515.1:0-4047 GCA_965367335.1 uncultured Saprospiraceae bacterium | reverse complement strand
ATATCCTGAGTTATCTATATTAAGTGCAAATACAGTTTCTTCCAGTGGTATTTTTGGATGATTGGTGTAATACTGGCTACCCAACAATCCTTTTTCCTCTGCCGTTAAGGCAATAATAATAA
This sequence comes from uncultured Saprospiraceae bacterium, assembly GCA_965367335.1. GTDB lineage: Bacteria > Bacteroidota > Bacteroidia > Chitinophagales > Saprospiraceae > CBDUIU01. The sequence goes on along the minus strand of CBDUIU010000515.1, from coordinate 3,925 downwards.
TTGACCTTTTAGGAGGAAATTTTCCAAAATACTTAGCCGCATTGATTAGTCCGGTGGTGCCAATCGCATTATCTCTTGTACCGTTATAAATAGAGTCAAGCCCTTCCCCCGCCTGGATACCTACATGATCATAATGGGCGCACATGACGAGGTGTTCTTTTTTTAATTCGGGATCAGTACCTTCCACTTTTCCTACGATATTATACGTGTTTATAGCTGTCTTATAAATACCATCCAGTGATAGAGTTGCTATTCTATTTGACGGGAGGTCTTGCAGTTTTTGCATCATCATATTTGTCGTATCGCTTATCCAAATATGTGGCATAGCAACGTTTTCACTAGTATCTCCAAAGCTCATCTTTTCCCGATTGAGATAATTCATGATCATGGCCCAGGGAAATCGCTGCCCGGGGCCGAATATCTCAACTAAACCAACAGCCCCCGCTTCCTGTAATAATTTTACCCGCTCTACATTGCCAAGTGCTGCCCTTAAATCATCAAGTACGCTAACTACTATTTTTCCTTTTAAATCGCTATTTTCATAGTCAGAAACATCGGGTAAAAAAATAACCGGAGCCTCAATTTTACCATTCTTTCCACTGATCAAGCCCAAGTCAACGCCAAGGCTAAATTCCACGTCCAGCATGGAAAGCCTTGCTTCGGTAGGCATCGTGGAAGTATACAAATAAACTCTTTGTAAATAGTCTTCATCATTATCACCCAGTGGTATTAATCCTGATCTTCTAAATTGTTCAGCGATATACCTTCCAGCTATATTTAGTTCTGATGTGCCCGTATTTCGGCCTTTAAATTCATCGGAAGCCAAAAATCGCAAGTGAGATTCAGCTTCTAAACGAGTAATATTTTCATTGACCCGGCTTATTTGTGCAAAAGCAAAATTGAAAGATACTAAGCCAATAATTACAAATAAAAAGGTAGAATACTTCATGTTGGTTGTGGTTAGGTGTGAATTGAGAAATAATTTCTTAAAAGTAGAGAAGTTGCTTAAACTTTCCGTTTTAGATCGACTAAAACAGCATTTTTGTATAGGTAAAACCTAATAAAAACCAACAGTACCAGGGATAGTAAAAACACTAAAAACCTAGTCATTGTCAAGGTAAAGTTGAACCGGGAAAAGACACCAGGCTCTGAGTCAAAGACTTCTTCTGCTAAGTTCTTAACTTTCAATTACTTCCTTTGGTAAAATAAGTAATTTTTTGTACCTTTGCGCCGCTAAAATAATTTCTTAACCCGTCTCGGCTGAGCCGAGGCTACAAACCCAGGATTCTTTCATATGTCTGAAGAAAAGAATTCTAACGAAGAACAGGAAGTAACCAAAGCGGAAACGCCTGTTGTCGAAGAAGCTACCGAAGCGGTAGCAGAAACGCCTGCTAATTCTGATGAAGAAGGTGCAGAAGAACCAGAGGTATTTATCAATAATGATCCGGCAGTAACCGGCCCCGAACATGACGCTTTTGACTGGAGTTTAAGTGGAAAAGGTGGGCTTTTGTATACGGATGATGAATTGAAAAAGTACGAAGATGAGTATGAATCAACCTTCACCTCTGTACTGGAAAACGAAATTGTAAGTGGTCTAGTCACTGCCATGGATGATAGTGACATAGTACTTGACATCAACTACAAATCTGATGGTTTGGTTTCACGTTCTGAATTTCGTGATACTCCGGACCTCAAAGTAGGTGATTCGGTTGACGTGTATGTTGAGCAGCAAGAAGACGAGCGTGGCCAATTAGTGTTGTCTCGTCGTAAAGCAAAACTACTACGGGCATGGGAAAGTTTGGTAGACTCTTACCAGAACGGAACTGTGATCAAAGGTATAGTAGTGAGCAAAACAAAAGGTGGATTGATCGTGGATGCTGGTGGTTTGGAAACATTCTTACCAGGTTCACAAATCGATATCAAGCCTATCATTGACTATGATTCTTACGTTGGAAAAACGATGGAATTCAAGGTGGTAAAGATCAACGAAACCATCAAGAACGCCGTTGTTTCTCACAAAGCTTTGATCGAGAGCGATCTGGCCGAGCAGCGTGAAGCTATCATTGCCAGCCTTGAGAAAGGTCAGGTATTGGAAGGTTTGGTGAAAAACATTACCGATTTCGGTGCTTTCCTAGACTTGGGTGGCGTCGATGGTCTGTTATACATCACTGATATTTCCTGGGGTCGTATTTCTCACCCAAGCGAAATATTGGCACTCAACCAGAAGATCAACGTGGTTGTACTCGATTTCGACGAGAACAAAAAGCGGATTTCTTTGGGTCTCAAACAATTACAGCCCCATCCATGGGAAGTATTGGGAGAAGAGCTTAAAGAAGGTGCAACGGTTCAAGGTAAAATCGTCAATATTGAGGACTACGGTGCATTCCTGGAAATTCAACCAGGTGTTGAGGGCTTGATCCACGTATCTGAAGTAACTTGGAGTAACCAGCCGGTTAATGCCCGTGAATACTTCAAACAGGGTCAAAATTATGATGCGAAGATCGTTACGATTGATCGCGATGATCGCAAAATGTCATTGTCTGTCAAGCAATTGTCTAAGGATCCATGGGATGAGATTGAAAAAGATTTCCCATTAGAGAGCCGCCACACGGGCAAGGTGAAAAACCTGACTCCTTATGGCGTTTTCGTAGAGCTTAAAGAAGGTATCGGCGGAATGGTTCACATTTCCGACCTGAGCTGGACCAAGCGCTACGGTCACCCATCTGAGTTCACGAAAGTTGGTAACGACATTGAAGTAGTGATCCTGGATATTGACAAAAACAGCCGTAAACTATCACTGGGCCACAAACAAATCGAAGAGAATCCTTGGGATACTTTCGAAAATGTGTTCCCCGTAGGTTCTTACCACCAAGCAACGATATTGCGCCGTGACGACCGTGGAGCAATCGTTCAATTGCCATATGGCCTGGAAGCTTTCGCTCCAATTAAACATGTGAAGAAAGAAGATGGTACCTTGGCAAATGTGGAAGAAACTTTGACGGTAAAAGTGATTGAGTTCAATCGTGATGACAAGCGCATCCTCGTTTCTCACTTACGTTACCTGGACGATATTCGCCGCGAAGCAGATGAGTCTGTAAAAGAGGGAAAACGTCAGGAGCGTCAGCAAGTCCGTCAAGGTGTTAAAAAAGCTCAGTCTAATGTTGAGCGGACCACTCTTGGTGAAATGGACGCATTTGCACAGTTGAGAAGTCAGCTGAAAGAAGAAGCTACAGATGATACTGCTAAAAAAGCACCAGCGAAGGAAGCTCCTAAGAAAGAAGAGGCTCCTAAAGCAGAAGCTCCAGTAGTTGAAGAAACTCCGGTAGTTGAAGAAGCTCCGGTTGCTGAAGAAACTCCGGTAGTTGAAGAAGTAGAAGTTACTGAAGCTCCAGCAGCTACAGATGACTTAAAGACTTTTGCAAAACTATCTGAGTCTTCAGTTGATACCATTAAAGGTATTTTAGAAGCAGCAGGTAGCCGTTACAAAATGCACGACCCAACAACCTGGCCTCAGCAAGCTGAATTAGCTGCTAAAGGTGAGTGGGATCAGTTGAAAGCACTTCAGGATGAATTACAAGGTGGCAAAGCCTAATTGTTGATTTTCCTGTGAAGGATAAAAGCCCCGTCTTGGCATTGCTGAGATGGGGTTTTTTTAGAGGGGGCAGAGGGGGCAGAGGGGGCAGAGGGGGCAGAGGGGAAAATGACTCATTTTTAATTCTGAGTAATAAAAGCTTTAATAGACTGCCTCCATTCTTCCCGGTGTTTGATCAAATAATTTTCATGGCCGCTATGTTCGAAGGTATTTAGCTTTTTTTCGCCTTGCAAATTAGAAAAAATCGCTGCTGTTTCAGCTCGGGTGACACGGGCATCTTTGGCCCCCCATAGGAGTAAGGTTGGCGCCTGAATTGTCTTAGCATAGTCAACA
>CBDUIU010000514.1:0-4049 GCA_965367335.1 uncultured Saprospiraceae bacterium | reverse complement strand
CTGCTTATTCCTTTCGGCTATAAAAGTGTTAATTTCTTACAATTGACGCCCTTGCGATAATATCTGGTTTTTTACTTAAAACAGACCAAGTGTGACCAGAATTTTTCTTAATTTGCCCGATCTTTTGCATACAAGATAATTTCCCTAAACGGGGGAACCTCAAATCATTGATTTTTCAAAAAAACTTGGTAGTATGAAAAAATTTACAATCAAAAACTTTTTATTTTTAATGGGTCTCATGCTGATTACTTCAGCTGTTTCGGCTCAAAGCACCATTTACGTGAAAGGTGACGTAACCGGCGGGGATGGATCCACGTGGGCTATGGCATTCCAATACCTTGATGATGCTGTTGCTGCTGCACAATCCGGTGATCAAATCTGGGTAGCTGCGGGTACCTATATTCCTGGTGGTGCAGCTCCTGTACGCGACACCTTCTTCACCATGAAAAATGGTGTTGATATTTACGGTGGATTTGCTGGGAATGAAACAATGCTTTCCGAAAGAAATTTCACAACGAATGTTACGACCTTATCTGGTGACATTGGCGGTGATGATGGCGTGGATGACTATTTCAGTACGGCACGTTTTGCTAATACTAAAAACGTATTCGTAGTAGATACTTCTGTTAATAGTGCTATCCTTGATGGTTTCACTATCAGTCATGGACACACAGATACTGCTGCAACCAGCACAGACCTTAGAGGCGGCGGTATGTATATCCTTGGATCTCCTACCGTAAGAAACGTAATTTTTGAAAGTAACTATGCCAACTTTGGTGGTGGTGCTTACCCTCGTGGACTGGAAGCTTCCGGGACCACTTTTGAAAACTGTGTGTTCAGAAATAACCGTGGTAATTCTGGTGGTGGTCTATTTACCGCAGCTGCTGAAGACGTGATGGTGCTGAATTGCGATTTTTTAAACAACCAGGCTAGTGCCGGTGGAGGTGCTTTCCCAAATGGTAACCTCGACCTGACTTTTGACGGTTGTGTTTTCCGAGGTAATAGTGCCAACGGTTCTGAAGGTGGTGCCATGCTCGTAGTGAGCGTTCTTGGATTAACTATGGACAATTGCGTTTTCTCGTCAAATACAACAACTAACCGTGGTGGTGCATTTTACTTACAAAACTCTGATTTTACCATGGACCAGTGCGTAGTTGATTCCAACGATGCGGGTACTTTCGGTGGTGGATTCACTGCTTTGACTTGTAATTTCGCCGTTACAAATTCTTCTTTTACCGGTAACATCACCGGAACAGGTTTTGAAGCGGGCGGTGCAATTGCTGCGGCTTCTTTTACGGGTACCACTTCTGATGTCATCTTGGCCAATACCAGTTTCTCTCAGAACTCTGGTCCTTTTGGTGGCGCTCTTTCTCTTCAGGGAGAGGGTACAACTACCGTTATTGACGACTGTTCCTTTACGGCGAATACCAATAACTTCTCTGGTGGTGCAATCGCTTGTGCTTTTGGTTCAGAGACGATAGTCCTCAATTCTGAATTTACCAGCAATGTCGCGACTGAGTTAGGTGGAGGCATCTATATAGCTTCGGAAGGATCAAACCTGGCCGTTGAGAATACTGTCTTTACTGGTAATATTGCTACCAATTTTGGTGGCGGTGCTATCGGTTTTACAGATGACGGATTCCACGTATTGGATAGCTGTACTTTTGTAAATAACAACAGTGTCAACAGTTTTGGTGGTGCGATTACTTACCAACCTGACTCATTCGACTTCAACCTTATACTGATCGACCAGTGCCACTTCTTTAACAATAGTGCTTCTGACCAGGGTGGGGCTTTAAACATTGGCGATGGCGATGTTCAAATCGCAAACTCTTTGTTCAACTTTAATAAAGCGATTCCAGACCCAATGGCCGGTAATATTGCAGGTCGGGGTGGTTTCCTGGCTAACAACTGTGGGATTGCCGATACTTCACGGGTTACTTTAATCCACAATACCATCGCCAATAACACCGGAGATTTCGCCGGAGGTATGTCTCAGTGGGAAGATACCTCAGGAGGAAATACGATTGCGAACGCAGAAATCATATTATTGAACAATGTCTTTGTATTACCTGAAATCGGTCTCGGTATAAATTATGCGATTGAAGCAGGTACTCCAGAGGTGATTTCCTGGGGTGGTAATGTAGCAGAAGGTACAAGCTTAGCACCTTACTTAACTAATACAAATGATCAGGCTGGCTTTGATCGTAACTTATTTGGTTTCGCCGATAGCTACCTGGAGGATGACTTCAGTTTGTTGGAAACCAGCCCACTGAAAGACAAAGGTGTAATTGTAGCTGACTATGAAGTTGAAGTCGATCACCGAGGTGTCGTCCGTAGCTCATTACCTGATATCGGAGCATTTGAGTTTGACACGACCACTGTCAGCACACGTCCGGAAATTGGTGATGCCAACAGCTTACAATTAAGTCCGAACCCAGCAATTGATTACACTTTAGTTTCTTTGACCAATGATTACACTGGCGAAGTTATGGTAAGAGTAAGCAACGTGTTAGGTCAGACTATCAGTGTAGCACAGCATGACAAAAATACCAACGAGTACCAGTTTGAACTGAACACCGCTCAGTTGACTCCTGGCCTCTATGAAGTATCACTTGAGTTCAACAACCAGGTAGTTACTAAAAAACTGATGAAACGCCGCTAGAATTAGCTGTTTTTTCATCGCTGTAAAAAGGTCGGTCTCCGTTTGGGGATCGACCTTTTACTTTTTACCAATACTGCTCAAGGGAATGAAACAAAATAATTTGTTGCTTGAAAATAAAATGAAAAAAACAATTACTTTTGTCCAAAATCAAAAATTGCGATTTCGTGGATAATGAGAAGCTACATCCCGTCATTGGGAGCGAGGTTTATGTGAAAGTGATCATCCCGATTGCAGTACCTAAGCCGTATACCTACTACGTCCCTCTGGAAATGGTAGGGGCGGTCAAAACGGGAATGCGGGTGGAAGTAGCATTTGGAAAAAAGAAGCGCTACGCAGCTCTGGTCCTGGAAGTGAGTAAAGAGCCACCAGAGGACTATGCTGCCAAAGCCATTTTATCCGTCATTGATCCGGCACCAATTGTTACCGAAGAACAGTTACGCTTCTGGCAATGGCTGTCTGCGTATTACAGTTGTACGATCGGTGAGGTAATGTCTGCTGCCCTGCCAGCCGGGCTCCGTCTTGCCAGTGAAACCAAGATCACCCTTAGTCCCCTCTACGATGGGAACCTTGCCGAGCTAAGTGATAAAGAATACCTCATTGCCGAAGCCTTGGAAATTCAACAGGAAATTAGCCTGGATGATGTCAGGCAAATTCTGCAACAGAAAACGGTCTATCCGCTGATCCACAAAATGCTGGAGCGTAAGATCATTTATCTAAAAGAAGAACTCAAAAGCAGTTATAAACCAAAAAAAATTATTTGTATTCGCCTGCATGAACAGTACCTATCTAATCCTGACTCCCTGGTACAAGCTTTTGATCTGGTTCAACGTTCGCAGCGGCAAACAGAGGTCTTATTAGCTTTCATTCAGGAATCCAAACAAACTCCACACGTTAAAAGGCAAGCCATATGTAAACGCACTGGTACCGACAGTAGTGTCATTAAGGCTATGGTGAAGAAAGAGATTTTTGAAGAATATGAACATGAGGTGAGCCGTTTAAAAACATTTGACGATGATACCTCAGATGCTCACCCCCTTTCAGCGCAACAGGTTCGGGCGCTAATTGAGCTGAAAGCTCATTTTCAACATAAAGCTACCACTCTACTGCATGGAGTAACCGGTAGCGGTAAAACCCGCATCTATATTGAGCTCATCAAAGAAACCCTGGCTAAGGGCGGGCAGGTACTCTATTTGCTTCCGGAAATAGGACTGACTGCCCAAATCACTTCACGACTTCAACAGATTTTTGGAGATGATCTTATCGTTTACCATTCCAGGCTTAATAACAATGAACGCGTGGAAATGTGGAAAGCGGTTTTAGATAAAAAACCCATCGTACTTGGAGCCCGTTCCAGTCTCCTCATGCCCTTCCGCGACCTCCAATT
>CBDUIU010000513.1:0-4061 GCA_965367335.1 uncultured Saprospiraceae bacterium | reverse complement strand
GCTGTCCCGGTCCGTTTCCCACTACGGGTTTGCAACATCCAAAGTTTACCTTCCTGAACGGTGAACTCCAGGTCTTGCATATCTTTATAATGATTTTCGAGTCTGGTCTCGTAATCGATCAGTTCGGTATAAATGGAAGGCATCAACTCTTCCAGCGAAGGATAATTTTGCTTTCGATCCGCCTCCGTAACGTTTGCCAGATTAGCCCATCTTTTTGCTCCTTCCAAGCTAATTTGCTGAGGTGTGCGAATACCCGCGACAACGTCTTCTCCCTGTGCATTGACTAAAAACTCTCCATTAAACAAATCTTCGCCGGTCGCTGCATCTCTGGTAAAGGCCACACCGGTTGCGGATTGCTCACTCAGGTTTCCATAGACCATGGCCTGTACGTTGACAGCTGTTCCCCAGTCACCCGGGATGCCGTTAATATTGCGATAGACCTGGGCCCGTTCATTATTCCAGCTTTTGAATACTGCCAGGATGGCTCCCCATAACTGTTCCCAGGGATCCATAGGAAAGTCCTTACCCGTATGTTTTCTCACAAGTGATTTGAATCGCTCTACTAAAGTTTTCAAATCCGCTGCAGTCAGTTCCGTATCCAGTTCTACTCCTTTTTCTTGCTTTAATTTTTCAATCTCAATTTCAAAAGGATCTTCATCTTCTTTGTTGTTGGATTTTAAACCCAATACGACTCCACTATACATTTGGATCAATCGCCGATAGGAGTCCCAGGCAAATCGTTCCTGGCCCCATTTTTTGGCAATGCCAGCCACATTGTCATCGTTCAGACCAAGATTCAGAACCGTATCCATCATCCCTGGCATGGAAACCCTTGCCCCGGAACGTACAGATAATAACAATGGGTTTTCTGAATCTCCAAAGCTGGTACCCATTACCTCTTCAACATACCTGACCGCCGCTTCAACTTGTTCGACAATCAAGTTCATGGTGTACGCTTTTCCGTGTTTATTATACAGCGTACAAACTTTGGTGGTAAGTGTAAACCCCGGAGGTACCGGAATTCCGATTAGATTCATCTCGGCCAGGTTGGCGCCTTTACCGCCTAATAAATTTTTCATCGTGGCATTTCCTTCGGCATGGCCATCACCAAAGGTGTAAACATATTTACTTTGCTTTTTCATTTTTTTAAAATTTTCGGATAAGGTTATCCATTTTCATTGTCAAGAATATTTTTATTAAAAAAACCTAGTGCCTTATCAAGGTTTTCTGTTGCAAAATCACTCAGTCCAATTTTCAATGCCCAATCACTTCCTTGAATTTTCAAAGTATAAGCTTTTGGAAATTTTTGGTAAAGATCCTGGCATAGAAATAAGACTGCTTCCGGTGTTAAGGCATGTGTCGTAAAGGTGAAATCATTCTGAGCAGGTGTTACTTCCCAGGAATATCCATCAGCAAGGTGGCTTTCACAGGCATCCACAAAAATGACCCTTGGGTAGGCGGCGATCAGCTCCGCGTCTTCTACCTGAAGTTGGTAACAGCTGTTGATTTTCCCAAGGAAGCGGTCAGCATCTTCCAATTGATCTGCAAAGGCCCAACCTAGCCCATCATCATTGCGGCCACAGTTGCCAATAGCAATCATCAAAGTGTTTTGTTGGTTTAATAACCCATGCGTTTCCTCCCGTGATACTATTGTTACACTACTTCTCATGTCAGGATTTTATTTTTTCTTTTACTATTTTCCCTTCATGGTCTAACACAGTAACCTTTAATGGCATTTTTCCCAGCGCATGCGTCGCACAACTCAAACAGGGATCAAAAGCTCGAATGGCTACTTCAACCTGATTGAGCATGGTTTCGGTGATTTCTTTTTTTCGATCCAGTGTGTTTTTTGCCACCCACCGTACGGCCTTATTCATGGCTTCATTATTATGGGTAGTGGAAACAATCAAGTTACATTTTGTGATCATTCCTTTGTCATCTACTTTGTAATGATGGATCAAGGTTCCCCTGGGCGCTTCAATGATTCCAATACCTTCCGGCCGTCGGGTTCCTTCTCTTAGCAAATCTTCTCCAAGAATGGAGGGGTCAAGAAGCAGGTTTTTCATTTCTTCTGCACAGTGCAAAATTTCAATCAGTCTCGCCCAATGGTAGTGCATGGTGCAATGATTAGGTTGGCCGGAAGTGTAGGCCTTAAACGTGGCCAATTCTTTATTTGCTAAAGGCGTAGTGATGGAGTCACAAACGTTCAGTCTTGATAAAGGGCCTACCCGGTTCCAGCCTTCTTTCATGCCAAGATGAGTAAGGTAAGGGAACTTCATATAGGACCATTTCTCCACCCCTTCAGTAAAGTACTTGATATAATCTTCGCTGGGAACATCGTTTAGCGTGACTTTCCCGTCGGCGTCAATTGCTCTTAGCCGGCCATCATAAAGTTCCAGGGCACCATTGTCCGCTACCAGGCCAAGGTGACCGGAGGGGTAATTGGCGAAGGTGTCCAGCCACTCAAAATTTTTGTCATGGTAAGCTTTGATGAAATTGACAATTTCCTGTGACCATTCGATCATGGTGTCAATATTGGGAATGTCCTTCCCGTTAAGAAAATAGTCCCTTTCATTTGGAAAAAAGGTTTTGTGAACACCTCCCGGAACCGCAGCAATCCCGTGAATTTTTTTCCCCGTAATGGCTTTGATGATCTCCTGGCCAAACTTTCTCATCAGGATACCTTTCTTTGCCAGTTCTTTGTTAGCAATAGCGACCTGAACGATATTGCGCTTCTCGGCCGGCATATCTGCACCGAACAGTAAATCCGGAGAGGCCAGGTAGAAAAAGTGCAAAGCGTGGGATTGGAACACCTGTCCGTAATGAAGCAGGCGCCGTAGTTTGGTCGCAGTAGGAGAGAGGTCCTGTGGATTCAGCCCTACGATTTGATCAATAGCCTTAGCCGCTGCTAAGTGATGACTCACCGGACAAATGCCACAAAGGCGTTGTACCAGCAAAGGCGCTTCCCAGTAGGGATAACCCTGGATGAACCGTTCAAACCCTCTGAATTCGACAATATGAAAAAAGGCATCTTGCACAGCTCCTTGGTCATCCAGATGGACGGTGACCTTTCCGTGTCCTTCTACCCGGGTAACGGGTTCTATGGTGATTTTTTTTGACATCTTAGTCGTATTTGAATTCTGAGTACAAAATGGAGAACTGATCTCCCCAAAGGATATTTTTTACCGCTTTCCACATATGTGTCGCCGTTGGTGGACAACCAGGAATGTAATAGTCGATTTTAACAATTTCATTACAAGCATAGACCTTGTCCAGGATCTTAGGAAGATCTTCGTGGTAGGGAACGGTGTATTCTCCGGCTTCGGTGGTCATGGAGTTTAAGTAGGCTTCTTCGAGGCATTCTTCCAGGGGTATCATATTGCGCATCGCCGGTAACCCACCCCAGATCGAACATTCGCCAATAGCCACCAGGACATTACACTTTTTCCGAAATTCCCGAAGCACTTCGATATTCTCGGTATTACAACAGCCGCCTTCGATCAAGCCGATATCACATTGTTTCGTAAATTGCTTAATGTCATTAATCGGGCTCTTGTTGAAGTCGACCAGTTCGATCAGGTCCAACAAGCCCAGGTCGATATCCAGTAAAGACATATGACAACCAAAACAGCCGGCAAGAGAGATCGTCGCAATTGTTTTTTTCTCCAGTTTTTGGTCGTCATCCACTTTTTTGTTTACATTAAAAATGGGTTCTGGTTGTACGGATTCCAAGTCGAAACGCCGGTCTCCGAAGGGCTGGGCCATGCTTTCGCCACGCACCAGTATTGCACCAGTGGGACAAAGTTTCATGGCGTTGATGGCTTCTTCCCGGGTCAGTTCTTTTTCCATGTCATAGTCGATGCCAACGACCGTTTCATTTCCACGGTTGCAAAAGGAGAATACGCGTTGGCCATCCTTAGTGACTACCTCCTCCACACATCGCAGGCATTTTACACAACGGTTGTGTTCAATGACCATACGTTTAGGATTGAAATCAATGAGGCGGTCTTTGAAAAGGTGAGGGAAACGGGTGTTAGAAACTCCCATTTCGTATCCCATAT